>JBEKYG010000043.1:0-17896 GCA_049511215.1 Acidobacteriota bacterium
TGCTCGCGATTGCGTATGCTTATAAAGGGCTGCTCGATGAAGCGATCGCCACCGCTGAAAAAGGAATCAAACTCTTCGGGCGTTATTCGTGTTTGCTGATGTGCCTTGGCTTCCAATACGCCTCCGCAGGCCGAATTGCCGAAGCAAGGGAACTCCTGGAGGAATTGACAACACGGAATCGTGTGGCCTATGTCCCTCCATTCCTTATAGGGACCATTCATCTAGCCCTTGGAGAGATAGATCAGGGTCTGGAATGGTTTGCGCGGGCCGTGGAACAGCGCGATCTGCTGGCGGTTTATTCGCTCAAGAGCGAGGCCGCTTACGCGCCTTTGCGTTCTCACCCGGCCTTTCAGGCCCTGCTGCGGAAAATGAACCTTGAGCCATAACGCCAGCCGACGACCGAACTTGTAGAAACTGATGGGCCTTCGGGGACAGTCACCGCAATTCCCGAATTCCCGGCCTTGTGTCCGGCGCTGAGATGAGGTGAGTTTCGGGATTGTGGTGACACTGTCCTAAGCACGTCAGAATCGCACCCTGAGTTCGCCGGCGATCTGGCGCTTCAGGATGTCGCCGAACACGTGGTTCTGAGCCGGCGTGTTGGCCAGGTTGGAAACTTTCAGCATGGCCATGTACTTCGCACCGCTACCCCAACGCACGCCGGCGCCGGCGTTGACCACCGTGTAGGCCTTTGTGGTACCGCTATAGGTCACGTCGAGCACGTCATTCCAGTAGGCGCTGCCCACATAGCCCACCGACACATTGCCCAGATAGCGCTTATGAAGGTTGTTCCGATCATTTCGCGCGCCGGTTTGGTGACGATGTTGACGACCCCGTTCATGGCATTCGCGCCCCAGACCGCCGACGCCGGCCCACGGATGACCTCTACTTGCTTGACCTCGTTCAAGTTAATCGGTAAGCCGTCCCATCCAACATATCCGAGGTAGTCCTGATAAATCGTACGCCCGTCAATCAGCGCGAGCATGGCGCCTGGTAATATCCCGTTCGCGGCACGGCCAGTAACGGAGAAGTCGCGAGCCGATGTCTGCGCGACATTCATCCCGGGCACGGCACGCAGCAGATCTGCCACGTTCTGAGTCGGCGAATCCCGGATTGTCTGCTCAGAGATGACTGTCACCGTGGCTGGAGCGTTCACCACTTGCTCCTCGAACTTCGAGGCAGTGACTACGACCTCGGCTCTAAGGCCGATCTGCAGGGTCGCGTCCACCGTCGCGGTGGCGCCCGCGTCCATCTTTATTTCCTTGGAGTTGTATGTTCCGAAGCCCTGTGCGGTCACGCTGACCGCGTAGCTCCCGCTTGGGACCGAGGGCATTACCCAGGCGCCGATCTCATTCGTGGTTGCCCTGAATTCCGATCCTGTCTGGGCATTCCTCGCCACAATCGCCGCTCCCGGGACGATCGCGCCTGATGGATCTGTTACGGTGCCGGTCAGGCGTCCGGTTGCCGGCGCCTGAGCCGCAGTGACCGACGCAATAAACAGAATCAGGGTGAGGGAGATGAGAGAGTGCCTTGCCACCATTACAACCATGCGACCCTCCTGGCCTATGCCCGCAATGGCCAAGCATCCATTTGAATCTGTCACGGCTGCAGCAAGTTTAGATGCGATGTCGGCAGTCTATCACACTGCGGCGGAACCGCGTACGTCGAAACCCGAATCGAGAAGACCACAAAGACCGCAAAAAATATAAATCTCGGGTGGAAAGGACAAGCCGCGTGTTCGATTGAGGTCCGTGCCTGGGCGTCCTCACGCCCTCCTCCCTCGGGCTCCTCAGGTTCGTATTTGGGTCACTCCCGCGAAGTCCCGTTCGAGGAAGTGTCCCCGGAACTCGTCCATGCGCCAAGACTATGCCAAATAGCGTGCAAAATATTAGGCCAAATAATTTGCAAAGCGATAATCGGGCTGTCACTTTCAGAAATAAGTGGCACTTTCTGTCAACATTATTTGGCATAAGTGGCCTCTTCGAGATCGACATGGAGCAACAAGCGCCGCGCCAGCGAGGTCAAGCCTCGCCGATAACCGAGCTTTTCCCTCCCCCCAGTGTCTGAGTTGCAGGAGCTCTTCCGGGCCTCCTCAGAAAGTCCCGCCAACTCGAGTTACAATTAATAGTCCAACCGTCTTGCTGGGGCGGTTTTTTGATCACCTTTGATCGACAAGTTACCGCTCAGGTGTTGGGGAAAGGATAGAGGTGCATCTCTTC
This sequence comes from Acidobacteriota bacterium, assembly GCA_049511215.1. Lineage (GTDB taxonomy): Bacteria > Acidobacteriota > UBA6911 > UBA6911 > UBA6911 > JAFNAG01. Next base: position 2,217 of record JBEKYG010000043.1, read on the forward strand.
GGGAATTTTTGTGTTGATTGTTATTCTAGATTGGCTTACTCTTTTTTCGTCAAGTTGTTTCACAAGTTCCCACCCCCTTTTGCGATTGGGCGAACGTTCCAGCTCCAGTCTCCGGCACCAGAAGAGAAGCGGGTTAGGGCGGCTCTGCTGGGCGCTTCCCCGCTCAACACTCGCTGCTATGGCTGTTGATGGCAATCCTGCCGTCAACCTGAAAATCCCACCCGAAACAACAATCACGCGTGGTGCGCGTGACAGTCGGGTGTAATTAAACTCAGGTGTTGTGCGGTGCCGGTGCATTGCGCTTCACCTGGTGAGCTGGACCCCGGAACTCCACTGTGCCAAGCCGGCAAATCGCGGCTCGGAAACGTTGTGGAGACCCTTCGGGAAATCCGAAACCTTTGGGCGCTAGGGAGAAATCACATGGCGCACAACCACGGGAATGAATATCAGGTCCAAATTGTTCACGAGAACGGAACCGAGGAACTGAGCGGCTGGATAAATAGCGCTGAGCAGGTTGCTCAGGCGATGGCTGCGGCCCCCAGGCCACAAGGCAAAGCTCACCGCCTTCTTCGGGTACGAAACATTATCTGTCCCAACTGCCTAGATAGGGAACAGAGAATCGTGGAATATCCCATTACGGATACCCCGTCTCCACGATGCAGCCCACGAGACTCCCGTTATCTGCTGGCAGTGGGGTTGCGGAACCGGTACGAGCTGCTTGAGGTAAGTCATCAAGAAGTGACATTGAGGAGAAGTTGGTGAAGGTTTCCGGCACATGCGGAGCAGACGCCGAAGAACACCACCACGAGCGCTCCAACGCTCCACGGGCGCGTATTGTCGGGATAAGCGAGCCTCGGTAGCCGACAAATACATCATGAAGTCTCCGGACGTGACAGCGCTCAAGTGGGAAATGCGGGTCCCATTGCTCCCGTTCGTCTACAGCGGCAGAAATCGGTGGCGCCCCCGACGGCAACTCCAGACACTCAAGGATCCCCCGGATCGCCTTAGCAGAATGTCGGTCACTTGGGCGTCGGCTTACCGGAAACAATATTCAGGCCTTGCCGATCACCATGCTTTTCCGAGCCGCATCCACGACTGCTTTGGTTACCTCTAAAGCCGAAATCCCTTCCGATGCCAGGCAAGCGCGGTTTCCGGCTTGACGATCAGGAGGGAATTCTGCCATTCAGGCAACCAACGGATCAGCCATAGCCACAGAAATCGATCAGATTTTCCCAGGCGAGGGCGCTTCTTGGCGGACCGCTTCAGAATCGCGAGTTGATGACGAAGAGCCAGGATATCTGCCAGCAGCGAAGCACGTGTCCGGAAGCCAAAACTCAGGGTGTGGATCAAAGAAATCAAGATATTACCCATGGCTGCTGAACGTAGCATCCCAAATAGACAAGTGCAACGTTTTCAGTCAATACGGAATTATTAGCAGGGACAGAGTAGGACATTCATGAATTCCTGCCTGGGGCCGCATGGGGAACGTGGTGGGAGCAACGTGGGCGATCTCTGGAGGCCAGCTTGTGGTTCACTGGCCCAATGGTTGGGTGAATACCTATGGCTGGGTGTCGAGTGCCTCGCGACTTACCGGCTTCGCCCAAGGGCCCAAGGGAGTCGCGGCAGACGAGCAAAGTTAACATAAGGCCCCAACTACGAACCTGAGTACCCTGGAGGAGGACAGACGATCGGATGCCTTGACGTAAACCTCGGTCGAATACAGCTTGTCCGTTCTATCCGCCACTGTCGTCTTGACCCACATCCGGTTGCCCAGACGATTCCACGTTCATGGGGTTTTGATTCTCATATTCCCATATTTGCCAGCACGGTACTGATGTAGCTGATGTCCGTCACCAATCGTGGATGTGACGCCTCAAAGCTTTTCACCGAAGCAGCCAAACCCGCGAGGGAAAGTCTAAGCAACTCAGAATCCTTATCTCGCCTCGTCGCTTCATGGGTTGAGCGTTCAACGAAGCCAGCAATGCTTTCTGCATGCTCTGACCGGACTTTGGAGAGCACGGTGATCTCCGATTCAAGCGCCGAGAGCAAAGTCAGCAGCTCGTTCTTCTTCTCGGCTGTGATGGAGGTTGTCGTTTGAATCTTGATTTTGATTTTATTGAATGTCTCTTCAATCATTTTCTCATTTCCTTTATGCCTGCAGGTCTCTTTTGGGCTGCAGAAAGCTTAGCTTCTAATGTCTTAATCTCTTGGTAATACTGGATCTTGTGCAACGGTCTCGCGGAGTGGAGCTTGGCTTTCAATGCCTTGATCTCGATTTCCCAGGCAGTCATTTGAGCCTGTGCCGTTGGCTGTAGAACGCTCGTGTTTGCCGTGAGTTTTCCTCCCTGAATCGATGCGCTGATCTTTTCGAATGTCGGGCGGCCCTTGAGTTATCATGTGGGTGGTTCCGTCGTGCTAGCGGTGCTGCTGTCGCGACTTGTCGTCAAAGGCACTCAATGCCGTTCCCTACCTCCTTGAATTTCGAAGCTTCCCTTCAGACGAATGTCCTCGGAGGAGCTGCCAACCATGAGATCGAACACTCCAGGTTCCACCACAGGTTTCAATTTCAGGTCCAGAAACGACAGCTGCTCAGGCGTCAGGCTGAATGTCACTGATGTGATTTCGTTCGGCGCGAGAGAGACTCTCCTGAATCCCTTGAGTTCCTTTAGCGGCCGGGCGATTCCTTCACTGGCACCGTGAAGGTAAAGCTGCACCACCTCGTCTCCTTTCCTGTCGCCGACGTTTTTGACATCGAGACGGATCTGAACCGTGTCTGTCGCAGCCGGGTTTTCCGGCGAAATCCGCAGATTGGTGTATTCAAACTTCGTATAACTCAATCCATAGCCAAACGGAAACAGCGGCTTTCCATTGACGGTCGTATAGTCATAGCCGCGGCCGGACGGCTCTGGATTGTAGTAGAGCGGGACCTGACCCACGGTTTGGGGAAAAGTGATCGGCAGCCTGCCCCCGGGGTTTGAGTCTCCGAAGAGGATATCCGCGATTGCGTTGCCGCCCTCTTCACCGGTGTACCAGGACTCGACGATTGCAGGTACCTCCTCAATCCAGTTCTTCATCGTCACCGCGCTGCCGCCCGTCAGGACAACGACCGTCGGCACACCTGTAGCTGCCACTGTCTTGATCAAAGCCTCCTGTTCATCCGAGAGGTTCAGATCGGCGCGGTCATGGCCTTCCCCTTCAAAGATGCCGGTCACGATGACAACCGCATCCGACTGCTTGGCGACAGACGCGGCATTTGCAATTTGCGGGTCAACGCTGGAACTGAGACTCCAACCCAGGCTGGCAAATGCCTCACCGGTGTTCTCGTAGTACTCAATTCGAATGTCGTAAGGGTGGCCCGCCTCCAGGTCCATTGTAATGTAATCGGCTGTCACCCCCCGGTCATGCCAGCTGTCGACCACCAGCTTGCCGTCAATGTAAACGCGAACGCCATCATCCGTAGTGAAGCTCAGCCGGCGTGCACCTCCGGAAGGAGGCACTAGTTTTCCCGTCCATCGCACGGAGAAGTGATCGGATTGAACACTTGGGTCCGGCGAACCCGAACCCCAATCGAAGTGCAGTCGAGGATCAATGCGAACGAGCGCCGGTCTACCCGAGAGTTCCATGTTGTTGAAGTATTCGGCGCGCAACCCGTGCTCGCCGGGCGCCGCATTGGGCGGGGCCAGGTATTCTGTGGGGATCGAAGGAAGTTCGGTCAGAGCGAAATTGCAGCCTTTGGCGTAGTTGACTTTGGTGGAGGGCGAGACCTTGTTCTTGATCCCTTCCAGGACCGTGCCGACTTTCATCCCAGAACCGCTGTAGCCGCCAAGCCGAACCGAATCGGCGCCAGGACCAATTACGGCGACGGATCGCAGGTCCTTTTTCAGCGGAAGCGCACCGTTTGCGTCTTTCAGCAAAACGATTGACTCGCGTGCGGCGCGCAGCGCGAGCGCGCGGTCGTCCGGCGTGTCATTAAGCCTGGCCGCTTCGGCCGGATCGACGTACGGGTTTTCGAACAGTCCCAGCCTCATCTTCGCGCGCAGGACGCGCCCGGCGGCTGTGTCGAGCACGGACTGGCCGATCAGACCTTCCCTAACAGCATCCAGCAACGGCCTGCCGTAGTAGTCCACGCGCGGCAGCTCCACATCCAGGCCGGCCTCGAGCGCAAGCTTTGCCGTCTCTTTCTCGCTTGCCGCCGTGCGATGCAGGGTGCGCATGCCGCCGACTGATCCGTAGTCGGAAACTACAAAGCCCTCGAAGCCCCACTCATTTCTGAGAACATCGGTGAGCAACCATGGGTTCGCCGAGCATGGCACGCCATCAATGGAGTTGTAGGCCGCCATGACCGAGGTCGCATGGCCCTCCTGAAAGCAGGCCTTGAATGCCGGGAAATAGATCTCGCGCAGCAATCGTTCCGAAAAATGGATGGCGTTGCTGTCGCGCCCGCCGTCGCCGACATTGGCTGCGAAGTGCTTGGGCGTCGAGATCACTCCCGATGCCTCGATGGCTTTGCAGAACGCCACCCCCATTCGGGACGTGAGATATGGATCTTCGCCGTAAGTCTCCTCGACACGGCCCCAGCGGACGTCGCGCGAAATGTTGATCACCGGCGAGAGGACCTGGCGGATGCCTCTGCTCCTGGTCTGCCTGCCAATGGCGGAGGCAACCTGCTCGAGAAGTCCCGGATCCCACGTTGCTGCAAGCCCGATTGCTTGGGGAAAACTGGTGGCCTCTTTGCCGATCAAACCGTGGAGCGCTTCGTCGTGGATGATGACAGGGATACCCCAACGCGTTCCTTCGACGGCAGTTTTTTGTATCTGATTTGCCTTTTCCGCCGCCTCTCGAGGCCCGAGACTTCGCAGCGTTGTCGCGAGGCCTCCAATTCCGGTTTTCAGCAGCTTTTCGTCCGATGCCCTGGACTCGCACTGCAGCTGAGCGATTTTTTCTTCGACGGTCATTCGCGCGAGCAAGTCCTTCACACGGTTTTCAACGGACAGCTTGGAGTTGAGGTAGGGAAGGCCCTTTTTATTTTCCTGACTGAAAACAGGGAGAAGCAGGAATAAAATCGCAAGATACATTACCAGACGGCCAATGATTGTCCGCGTCTTCATATGCCGCTCTCCTTCGTATGGGAACCGCTTGCCTGCGGCTCTGCGTCGAAAATAGCCGAAAACGCCGTAAAATTGGAAGAAAATCGTATCAGGCCTGCGCACCCTCATTTTCGAGACATGGTTCGCAAACTCGAGCGGGCAAAAATGGAAATATGACCGCTTGATGCTATTTTTGAGTGGTGGTGTTGGATTAGCCGCAGAGACTCACCAAGAAATTCACGATCACCGGAGCGGATAATTTCCGATGTCCGGGCCAAGGAGGTCTGGCAGGGGCAAGCTCGATTTGGGACGTGTAGTTTTCGGCGGGCTTGTTGCCGGAGCGGTTATAAGCATTGGCGAGTTAATGAGGAGACGCCATGGAATTGAGGCGGCGCTCACTTCAACCCGAGCTTCTTGCCTTCCGCCAGAAGGTTCAGCGCTTCCCGAAGCTGTAAACGGCTTGCTCGGGCTGGATGATGTGTGAAGGGGTTATTGACGCGAACGGGACTTCTGGGGAGTAATCCAAATATGAACCCGAAGAGCCCGAGGGAGGAGGGCGTACGGACGTGCAGACCTGGCCCTCGATCGGGATCAAGGCTCGTCCTTCCTAACACGGACATGTTGCGGAGGACTAGGCCTCTCAGTGCTGCGCGGAGACAAACTCGTAGTGGCCATCGGAGCAGTAACTGCCGTGCCGCTCGGGGAAAAAGTTGAGGCGAAATTAAGCTGGGATGTCGTCAGAAGGGCGGAGGCCATTTTCAGGGAACGTGATCCGGAGTTCGACCTTTGCGACGTTCCGGTCGAAATAGCCATCGGAGATCACCGGCGTCTCTTCTATGGAGGTCGGGTTCGGCTCGAACCGTATGAGGTCTTCGTTGCCCGCGCCTTCTGCAATACTACCGATGGGACCGATGAGTGTGCAGCTCTTTCGCTCATCGGCGCCTGCCCGGCCAGCGCTGCCAATTGTTCTGCGCTGTTGTTGTGGGCCTGCAACATCGAGCTCACTCCATAATAACCCCAGAATACGGCTGACTGCTTCTGCTCTAATGCTGAATTAGGACTGGCGTATGAACGACAGGCGCTAGAGCGTTTTTATGATCTCTCAAGTACGAACGTGAGGGTCCAGGAGAGGGGCAGACGAGCGGAGGCCAGCGTGCGCCAGCGCACGTTTCCCAGATCGGGACTTCGGGCCAAATGAGCCTCGCCGCTGCAGACGATGGCGACCCATAGGTGCTGGGACAGGTTCAAAGGTCGAATGAGCGAATTGTCTACCCTGCAATCCCTTCCCGGATCTAGAATCCTGCCAGGACAGGGACATTCCCGTCAGTTTCCCTATGGGAGGACCGCGTGCCTGCTGGCGATCCGCAAAGAGTATGGTTTCCGGAAATGATCCAGAAAATGCGGGCCGAATGGCATGTCGGCATGTCCTTCACCGACCTTATCGAGTTGCGCGATTCTCTGGACTCAATCCTGCGTGAGATTCGTTTTACCCGTGGCATTCATCCGCCGGTCTTCAAATGTCCGGCGTGCGGACACATAGGGCCTGGGGCCGAGCCGAAAGTTAGCGTGCGTGCCGTGATCCTCTCGCTGGCTCGATTCCAGATCGCTGAAGCCGAGCACACAAAAGTGCTGGAGCGGGAATGGGCCGTTTATCAAAAGAAAAACCAGCTTGATTTGTATGGCAAGGCCGTCGACAGCCCCGGCGCATTGAGATACCAGGAGGGTCTATGAGGAAAGGACTTCTGTGGGTGTCTGCATTGTGCCTGCCGTTGCTGGGCGCAACGTCGGGTTTGGAAACCATCGTGAAGACGGAGTCGGGTCTGGTCGCGGGCAGCGGCACCGCGATCCGGGTCTACAAAGGGATTCCGTACGCCGCGCCCCCGACCGGCGCGTTGCGCTGGCAGCCGCCGCAGCCGGCAAAGCCCTGGCAGGGCGTGCGCGTGGCGAAAAGCTTCTCGCCGATGTGTCCCCAGGTGCGGCTTGTTCCGGGGGCGCAGAGCGAAGACTGCCTGACGTTGAACATCTGGACGCCGGCGCGATCCGCGGGCGACAAGCTGCCGGTGATGTTGTGGATCCACGGCGGCGCTTTTCAGATTGGCGCGAGCTCGCAGACGGTGTACGACGGCGAGGCCTTGGCGGCGCAGGGTGTGGTGCTGGTGACCATCAACTACCGGCTGGGGATCTTCGGATTCTTCGCGCATCCGGGGTTGAGCGCAGAGTCGCCGCGCGGCGTGTCGGGCAACTACGGGATGCTGGACATGGTTGCGGCGCTCCAGTGGGTGCAGCGGAACATCGGCGCGTTCGGCGGCGACCCCGGCAACGTGACTATTTTCGGCGAGTCGGCGGGCGGCACTGCGGTGTGCCTGCTTCTGGTGGTGCCGCAGGCCGAGGGGCTCTTCCACAAAGCGATCAGCGAGAGCGCGGCCATGATGTTCCTGCCGGTCGTCCGGCTGAAGGAAGAGGCGGACGGGAAGATCGCGCAGGAGAAGTTCGGCGAGAAACTCGTGCCGGACATCGTGGCGCTGCGCAGTAAGAACACCGCGGATATCCAGAAGCTGGCGCCGCCGATCATGACAATGGGCGACGGCGCGGAGCGCGGCGAGAGTTACATGCCGGCCGTGGACGGGTGGCTGCTGCCTGACGATCCGGCGCGGCTGTTCGCGGCGGGCAAGTTTCACAAAGTGCCTTTCATCGCAGGCACCAACGCCGACGAGGGCACGCTGCTGGGCGGTCCGCCGGTCAAAGACCTGGAAGCGTTGCGGAAGTGGGCTGCGAAACAGGGGGGTGCGCGGGCCGACGCGTTGCTGGCGTTGTATCCGGCCGCGAGTGACTCGGAAGCGCATGGCGCAGCAGTGCAGGCGAGTGGGGATACGCGGTTTCTGCTGGGCACGCGCTCGGTGCTGCGCGAGGCCGCGAAGGCGAACCCGAGGACCTTCCAGTATTGCTTCACGCGGGTCAATGGCGTTGGCAAGCGGATCGGCTGGGGCAGTTTCCATGCGTCGGAGATTCCGTATGTCTTTGGCACCTTGCCGGACTCGGCGTACGGAACGTTGCCGACGATCTTTGGAAATTTCCAGCCGGATGCAGACAGTTACAACGACGTGGATGCCCGGCTGGCCGTGACGATGAGTGCGCAGTGGGTGCAGTTTGCCAGGACGGGCGATCCCAACGGACCGGGGCTGCCGCAGTGGCCGCGATTCAGCGCGGGTCGCGAGGCGTACCTGGAACTGGGCGGCCGGATCGTGGCCGGCGAGTCGCTGCGGAAGAAGCAGCTCGACTTCCTGAGCCAGTGGGCTGCGGAGAAGATTGCGCACTTACCCGCGGCAAGGATGCCATGAGAGGCCGCTGACTGCGGCACCAGAGAGCAGCCTGGTTTTCCGCGGCTCTGCGGCGAGCCTGGTGGTTTTGCCGGTCATGGTGCTAGGTTCATTTTCCGCAGCAACGCTTGGTAGGCCGGGTGAGCGCGATATGGATCATAAGCTGGGTTGGCCCTGAGTGAGCAAACCAAATCGAAATCGCGTTCCTCGACGGATAGGATCATCTTCTCCACCTCGCGGCTTTTCTGAAAGAAATTAGAGCCAGTGGCGCGGTCACAGATGCCTGTTTGCTGCAACTAATTACATTAAGGTAAACCACCGCCTCCGGCGGTGAGACACGAAAATGCTGTGCTGTTCCGGCGTGAGATTTTGTATAAGGCTCTCCTTCTTGGGAAGGTCCCGTGGGGCGAAGGAGAGCCAATGCAAGATTGGGAGAGCATGTCCCACGTGAAATGGGATTGCAAGTATCATGTGGTGTTCACACCGAAATATCGTCACAAGTTGTTTTACGGAAAGTTGCGCGACCGGATCGGTCCAATCCTCCGGGATCTGTGTCGACAGAGAGGGGTGGACTTGGTTGAAGGGAAGGCCGTGGTGGATCACATTCACCTGTGCGTGAGTGTGCCCCCCAAATACAGCATTTCGATGGTGATCGGATTCTTGAAAGGGAAGTGATCAACGTCAACTACATTGACCGTGATCGCGTATTCGTCGTTATTTCGCGCGGTTTCCTAAAGCAACTTCATGCCCTCCTTTACACCAGCAAGCAATGCGTTAGCCTCCTTGGCTGCCTCCGCAGGCGGCAAACTCTTACCGTCCCCCATCTCGATGCGCACCTGGAAGCGAAGGGGAGTATTTGTTTTTGCTTTGATTCCCAGCAGCTTGGGCATAATGTCGCCGAGATCCTGGACTTGGGCTGGTTCCAACTCGGCACTTGCCACAAGAACCTTGGAAGGGACGCCACCCGCTTCACCCTTGCCTCCTACCGCGGCACCGCCGGTGATCCCCGCCGTCACCTTAAACTTTGCGAATTGCGCGGATGGAAAGTCGCAGGGCCAGTTTTGGGACTCCGGTGTAAACTCCAGAAATCGCGCTTGAAGCGCCCCGCTGATAACATCGCGGACGGTCTTCCATGGAAGGGTCTTACCCACCTTCACGGAAAGAGCCGAAGCGAAAGACAATCCTGAGGCTACCCCGTCCTTCCAAGCTCCCGGCAAGTTCTCCGGCAAAAGCTCGGCTGCGGCGACTGTTGCGGGGGGAGGACATAGCCGGGCCTTAGTGTTCAGCACGCCAGCCGGTATGGGCTCGCCTAAAATGCTGGCTGGCCCGGAAAGCAACCACAGGGTTCCGCTCTCAACTGCTGTTCCAATGGCTCTTTCCACGACGGCCTGCCCGGCCTTTGGAATCTGCATGGGCTCGCGATACCCGCCCCGCTCAACTTGTACCACCGTTGAACCACTGAAATAATCCGCCAGGGTTTCGGCTGCGATCTCGCCCGTTTGCATCGCGCCGGTATCAGCGGCGTAATCGATGGGCCACAATCCGGGCAGCTTTGTAGGAGCCAACAGCGCTGGAGGAATCTCCCGCAATTCCCCGGCTTCAGGGAGGACAAGTTCCAGCGCGGAGTCGTTGAGCGCGTTCTCGTCGGGACGCGACATCCACCAGGCGCGGAAGGTTCCGTCAGGGCGTGTCAGCCGCAACACGAACGTTCCCTTCTCGCAGCCATCCACTAGCGTGTCGAGAATAGTGCTCGCCTTTAGCATTTTGGGTAAATGCGGAAGCTGTGCGAACGCGCCTGCAAGATCCTTGACTCGTCGCGCGCTTTCTCCCGAACGCCAAAGGTTGTATGGCCCATCAGGTAAGATGGCTTCAGCAGTGATAGCTCTATCCTGGACGCGAGACCGCTTGTCGCCCTTGATGACATTGAAGTGCGCCTCCTCGGTGACGGTAATCTTGAAGGCCTGCGCTTCATCCTTCTCCGAAACCGTCACTACGATGCAAAATGCCTGTTTGATAGCCTCGGGAATGCGGCCTTTCGCCTTGTCGATGTTGATTTGCAGCGTCTGTGCTCGAGCTGGGTCGACGTTGCCGTCCTTCTGCTGTTTCTTGATTTCTTCACGGACAACTTCCCATGCCAGGTAGTCCCGCACACGCGCCATCGCTAATTCCAACCCGTCCTTGGACGGTACCAGCAGAAGGACCGAATTCCTGTATACGCGGGGCCTGTCTGAACCGGTTGTCTCATCCAGGAATCTGCGGGACTCGGCGCTCGGCTTACCGGACTCGGAAGCAGCATTAAGCCCCAGCACGGCATAGTGGAACGCGCCATCATCCTCGATATCCTTGGGCCTGCGTGGCAATGTGTGAACACGCACGCCGATCGCCGAGGCATTCGCCGTAAGTGCTCTTGTCTTGCTGATGTCGTCCAACAGCCGGTTGCCAAGCCGCCAGGTTCCAGGCAACTGGCCCTCAGCCGCTCCGGTGTACAGGTCGTCAAGCCAGTAACTCGACTGGGCCCAGCGAGAGAGTCCCTTTTCGATCTCGATCTTGTCTGGGCGGCTCGAACCGAGCAACACCAGCAGATCTCGCGTCTTCGCGTTCTGGCCCACGGGTTGGGAATGAAGAAAGGTTGCTACAACCGCTTGTTCGACTTCGCGATTTTTCAATCCGGCCGATTCTGCTTGTATCATTCGCGCCTGCACGAGTTCATTGTCAAGAATTCCCGTCCAGGCCTGCTTCTTTCCCTCCCATTCCTCAGTGTCAGCAACATTGACCATTTCTCGCAAAGCTTCGGACAGGCCCTCCCGATCAGCCGCGCCCAGGAAAACCGCAGGCCCGATTACGGGGCAGTTGTCCCATCTTTCAGCCTCACGCAGAGCTAAGGCGAAGGTTCGAAGGACGCCGCGAGTGCGCTGGAATCGTGCCAGCTGCGTCCATTTGGAATAGAGGACCTCAGTCAGATCAGGATGAAAAGGATAGCTTCTTAGGAAACGCTCCTCCGCTTCCGCTCCTTGCCTGGACGTCTGATCATCCACGGCAGCTACACCCTTGAGAGCAGCAACCACATGTTGCCGGAACAACTCCCGGTCCCAATGCGTCTCAGGTTTGAAGAAGCGGCGCCGCAGAACTTCAGCAACGTCCTCCTTGACCACAGGCTCTACTGCTTCTTCACGTTCGCGCTGGAAAATATCGTAAAGCTCTGCCTGGATTTCCCGGCCGAGTATGTCGCTTTTGCGTGGATCGGTCGCCAGAAGAGACGCTACCAGACAGCACCGTTCTACCTTGGGCGCCGCTTGGGTGAGATACTGGAAGAAATTCGTCAATCTTGCCCGCCACTGAGGATCTAATGCCACCTTTTCCCGGGCGTACATCAGGACCTCGTCAATCAGAATGAGAGTGCCCAAACCATCTTTGCCCGGCAATTCAAGAAGCTCAGTAAGAAGGTTTTCCGCGGGAGCAGAATCCCGCTCTTCGGCTCTGTTGTCCGGGTGGAGCAGTTTTAAGCCGGTGTCTCCCGCAAGCTGATAAGCCAGCACGCTCCAGGGTTGCTTGAGCGTCCGCGTCTTTCCTGCCGGCGAGCGAACCTCCATACCTTTTTCAACGTCCAGTTTGTCAAAGCAGATGCCCGCGACGCGGCACTGTGGCGGTTCCTGCCCGATGTCCTGAACAAACTCCCCCACTGCGGGGAGGTTCGGGAGCTTGGCGGGATCGTGGACGAGGTGCCACAGGGTAATTAAGGTGTGGGTTTTCCCTCCTCCATAGGTGAGTTCCAGCTGCCGGACTGCTTTGTCGTTCTTGCCCGCAAGGCGCAACACCGTATCCCGAACCAGCCGGCGCAAATTGTAGGTTGGGAAGGTAAGTGCAAAGAAGTTCTCCGCTATTTCGTAGATTGGCCGCTTGCCACGCTGCATCATGACTTCATAAAGGTCGGCCGCAAACATGTGGAGCGGTAGTTCCCCTGAACGAAGGTCCTCTCGCAGCTTGACCACTTCATGCCAGGGTTTCCAAAGGAGCTTGCCCATTTCATTCCTCTCCAAACCATTTCTGCAAGGTGGTTTTGAATTTTGCGAATGCTGGGTCCGTACAGCTATTGAAACTTACATTTTCGGCTAAGCGTTTGAAGAGAGAAGCAGAAGGGATCTTTCTGACTTCTCTAAGCGCGGATTCGAAAGCTTCCTTAGGCCGCGATGGCTTAACCGTCGACTCCGGCCAATAGTCCAGGTGTTTCTGTCGCAGCCACTGTCGAAGCTTAGGAACCCTGCCCTTCCAACCCATGATTTCATCCACCCAAGGGGAATCGCTCCAGACCCATATCTCGAGTTCAGGATTGATAATGACCACGTCAGCTCGATCTTCCCAGCCACAACGGCCCAAGTCAGCCCTCAACTTAGACTCAAGCTCTTCAATTGGTGTGGCTTCGGCACCACAACCTTCGTAATCGAAAATGAGCAGCGCATGTTCATATTGCCTGGCAAAAATTGACAGGAACTCAACACCGTTTGTCCGGCAACCGCAATCCTTCTCCGAATGGCGCTCAATCTCGCAGGATACAGAACGAATCCCCAACGCTTCTTTCCGCGCGAGAGCGCCCTCTATAGCAGCCTCCATTTTCTTGTCTGCCACTAGAATGATGAGATCCATTTTTCCGACCTGGGTCATCCGAGTACCCCGCTGGCAAAGAGTACGCTTAGGTTTGGCTGCCCTTTCCAGTCCTTCAACTTCGGATGCGCGCTGCCCAATATGATGTCCGTGGCGCCGCTTTTGGTCTTATTGAAGCAGAGCACCTGCTCTGCTTTAGCCTGGCTGAGGATCACAGGAGAATGGGTAGCCAGGAGAATCTGCGCATCATAAACCGATGAAAGTGACTGAAAAACGGTCTCAACTGCACTTGGGTGGATCCCATTTTCCGGCTCTTCGATCAGATAAACACCGAGGAAGTGGGGCAAAAACGCCGGCAGAGTAAGTGCAAGGAGGCGCAGGGTGCCATCAGACGCCATCCAGGAAGGCACAACCAGGCCGCCTTCATAATGGATGAGCAGATAGGCATGCTTGTCATCGTCGCGCACTGCGATCTGGATATCCTTGATGTCAGGCAGTGCGGTGCGAATATGATCAATCCAATCGGCAAAGCGCTCAGGCGCTTCCTCTTTCATGCTTGCTATCACCCAGGGAAGGTTGGATCCATCCGGCTTGAATCCTCTGCCTTGCCTCGGTGGGCTGGCTTTTCGGATGAAAAGGCTATTGAGCACGAACATTTGAACGCCTTGAGTCAGAAGTCCTTTCAGCCATGTTGAAACCGGAAACTTGGACTCATCCTCGGGTAGATTGGCGAGAGCTGATTTCTTTGGACCTAGCCGAATGGAAGGAAACCACCCTTTTCCTCCACCTGGTTCCCGAACTTCCACGTAGAAGTTGTCATTTCCTCCCTTTGCCTTGCTCAAGACTCTTTGCCAACCCTTCACTGCAGTACCTGTAATGATTGTAGCCGGAGCTGTTGGCTCTTCGGGAAATAGGCGCCTTTGCGATTGGCTGTACCCATTGACATTGGTTTTTTTCAGCCATGCCTTTTCCTGGAGGATTCCGAACGCACCCCCGGGTTCAATCCCTACGGAAATCTCATAACGAATCGATTCAAACTCGCTCTTGAGCTTTTGGCGTTGCTTGTCTGGTATCAGCGCTTCTATTGCCAGTTCGAAGCATTCGCCCTGCCGCTTAAATAGGAGATCATCGAAATTGCTGGTGCGTTCGGAAACTGCTGCCTCCAGTCCGTCCGAGACCAGCCGGCCCAGAAATCCAATCACGTCCAGAAAAGTTGTCTTGCCGCTGGCATTGGGCCCTACCAGGACATGGAATGGAGCTAACGGCCGGCGTACATAATGAAGGCAGCGATAGTTGAGAGCTTCGATCAGACGAATCATGTTTTTGTCTCCGCTTCTGACCAGCACACACGGAGCGCGCGCTGGGCAGTCAATATTTGACGGCCCAAGGAGGTTGTTACCAAATTGGCAGACGCTGTCTGCCGTTTCCTGTTTTTTGTTTTTGCCCGACACTGTCGGGCATTTTACTTTGCCCTCGAATGGGCCAGGCAGCGTCTGGCATATTATGACTTCAATTTTCCTGACGCTGTCGGAAATACTGTCAGCACCTCCGATTCCGCAGACAGTGTCTGCGAAATCTACCCACGCGGTCAACCATCTCCCATTTCAATCCCGACCGTCCTCCGTGACCTCTGTGGCAAAGAGCATCGGGCCTCTGTCCTTCACAGCACCCCTGGCATGCACATGATTGCTGAGAGATTCCAGGAGCGAGCGCTCTTCGCTTCCGTGAGGTGAGAGCTCGATGAGGGATTGCAGCAGCCGCTTAAAGAGTTCCTGTCGCCTTAGCCCGTTGCTGTCGAGATATTCATCGACCTTGGAGAGATCGCCCCCCTTCCATAGATGCATCAAGCAGTGGATGCGATCGATAAGGGGAATAGGTTTGCCACCCGGTGCCTCGTAGCCGAGCGAGCGGCTCTTGCGCTGTGCCCAGGTTTTGAGCTTGACCTTGCTGCCGGAATCCTCCTCGGCATCGGATTCTTCGTCCTCGGCTTCATCCACCGATTTGCCTTTTGTAAAACTGATAAGGTCCCACGTGCCGGCCAGCTCCTTATCCGATATGCCACAGGAGATCGCATAGAGGATGCAGGCGCCGGCCGGGGCCTCGTCCATGCCGAAGTCACGGCGATGAAGCAGGTAGTAGGCAGTCGGGGCATCGAGGGTAGAAGCGGCGTCCTCGCCGCTTGCCTCAAGCGACAGGACGTCGCTTCCACTTAAAACACGGGCAACCACGAAGTCCACCACAATTCGTCGGACGTGGGTCAGGAACTCACTCGCCGTCATCGTCCCGGGCTCATTGGCCTTCTTGACGACCGGGTGCTTGCTGAACGCCTTTAACGCCGGACCGGTGGCGGCCCAGACAAAGTCCGGCCCGCGAATTCCGGCATCCCAGAAATCGCGCAGCTTCTCGCGGATGTTCCCACGCATCTCTTCTAGAACCTGGTTGTCCCAGCCGGGTCTTGCTTCCGCGGGTCGCTTCCTGCAGACAAGCCAGACGGAAGAAGCAAGGGCGGCGGATGATAGTGATCGAGTTCGGCTTCCCCTCTCAGTTTGAATGGGCCAACTGCCATCTACGACAAAACCTGCCCGAATGATAGCTGAAACCAGGGTTTCCCATGCATCCGGATGCTTGTGGGCAAACACAATAACTAGCTGCCCATTTGGATTGAGATCATTGTGGC
>JBEKYG010000044.1:0-13006 GCA_049511215.1 Acidobacteriota bacterium
ACGCAGAGATCGCCTCGCAACCCCCATGCGCCCTTCGGGTTCCGGCGGCGCGGGGGCAATTGGGACGCGGGCGCTCCTCGACGATGTACCGAGACATCGCCTGCGTCGCGCCGCCTTGCATCTGCCCCGGCGGCGCTCGGAACGCGGCCCCTGCTAATTCTCGGACGGGCTCCTAGTGGGCGACACAGCCTGCGTCGGCCTCACAGCGCTCGATCTGATCCGGCTAGATCTAATCCGCTTTGTCCTTTCTCAGGGCTCACGCCTTGGGCTTTCCTGCCGGACCCTTCAGCGTCCCTTCCGATTCCCTATCTGCGCACCATTCTACGCTGTCACCTGGGTTCACACCAAGCGTGCGGAATCCATACACAAGATGTGTGGAATCCGAACAAAAGCTCTATCATCCTTGGCTACAAGTTGTTTATTTTTAGATACTTGTTAGTGGAACGCCAATTGCTTTGTATCTTCTTCGTGTGGCACGAAATGAATTGCGAAGAAGATCGAGAACTTATCTGTCGCTGCCGGGCGGGCGACGAGCTCGCCTTTGAAAGCCTGGTGCGAAAATATCAGCGCGAGCTGTTCCAGCTGGTTTCATGGAACGTCGGCAGCGCGGCCGAAGCCGAAGATATCGTCCAGGATGTCTTCTGCAAGGTCTACTTTTCCCTGTGCAAGTTCGACAATGACCGGCCTTTTTTCCCCTGGCTCCGGCGCGTGGCGGTCAATCAATGTTATGACGAACTCAGGCGCGTGCGCCGCCGCAAAATCCTGAGATTTACCGAACTCAACGATCAGGATGCGCGCGCTATCGAACGTCTCATGTCTGTACCTCAAGCAGAGCCGTCCGCGCCGGCACCGACAAACGGGGAGGAGATGCGTTTCCTGATGCATCGGGTTCTGGATCGGTTGCCGGAGAAGCAGAGAATGGCCATCGTTCTGCGCGACTTCAAGCAGGTACCCTACGAGGAGATGGCCGATATCATGAACTGCTCCAAGCAGGCAGTGCGGCTGAAGGTATTCCGGGCACGAGCCCGGCTACGAACCCTGATCACGAGGGCGCTGCGTCGGCAAGAGAAGCTCAGCCGGGGAGCAGAGCATGTATCTTACCAAAAGGCCAGATTGGCAACTGCACAGGCCGAATCCTGAAAATCTTGAGGTTCTTGCTCAAATAGCGGGGATCTAACGGTTGGCAGTACGAAGCGCTCGCGCCAAAATGCCAAGCAAATCTCGGACGGGCTCCTAGGCGCACAAACCGAGTTTTCGTGCCTTGTGCGGTTCTCTTAGTGTTTTTGTTCGCTGCCGGTATCGACGCGCTCCACCTCGATCGAACAGTCGGTTAGCATGGCAGCAATTGCTCCGATCGCCGCAAGCACCGGTGCGAATGCGGCTCCCACAACGCCGATCGTCAGGGGGAATTCGGCTACCGACCGCTGCCCTTGTTTGATGACAATGCGGCGCACGTTCCCCTCATGAAGAATCTTTTTGACGCGGTCAAGAAGATCTCCTCCCTCGGCTCTGATCGATTCCCACCAAGTACGCTCCGACATACACCTGCCTCCTCACGCTTGACGCGTCCATGTTTTCTGCTGCCGAATAACAGAGATTAAGCCGGAAGGCGCACGCTAGCGTGACTTCTTTCCCAGGCTCTTGCGTACCGGTCGTTTGCCCTCTGGCTTATACCACCGCTTGTTGATGTTTTCCCGCCCCATTTCCTTCAGGCGCCTGATTCCTTTCGATAAGCCCAAACGATAGCCTTTGAATACGATTGAGGATACTGTGCGCTTGAGTACTCGGGCAATCTCCGCATTGCTTCGTGTACGATAGAGGCGCTTCAGGGTCGAGATCTCCTCTCTGGTCCATCGCGGGCGTTTACTGGAAGCCAGGCGGGATGACTGCATCCTTCCCCGGTTGGCTGCTGCGAGTTTTCGCATAGTCACCTCATCAAGTAGGAACTTGCTTCTAGTAGCGTAGACCCTCATAGGCTCGAATTCAATGCCTGATGACATTAAAAAAACAGCCATGAATTGTACTCATTATTGGATTCCAGCTTTTCATATCACCCATGAAAATCCCTGAAGCGTCATTTGTGAATGCCCATTTTTCTGCATATATCGTGTTACAATTTTCGGGGGATACGTACCATGCAGATGCAATTTCCGACTTATCTTCGCGTCGGGACTTCGAGCTGGAGTTCGATGGACTGGCGCGGAACCTTCTACCCCCAGTCCATCGAGCCGGCCGACATGATCTCCGCATATGCGCAGCAGCTCTCCACCGTGGAGATCGACTCGACCTGGTACCACATGCCGAGCCGGGCCATGGTCGATGCCTGGGATGCGCGCACGCCGGCGGGCTTTATTTTTTCAGCCAAAGTCCCTCGTGTGATCAGTCATGAGAAGTACCTGGAAGGTTGTGAAGCGGAGTTGGCCCAGTTTGTCGCAACCATGTCGCGGCTAGGCGATAAGCTCGGTCCCATGGTGCTCCAGTTTCCATACGTGGCTAAAGGGAAGGATCCCGATGAGTACGCTGCCGGGGCGCAATTCCTGGCACGTTTGAAGAAGTTTGTCCCGCTGCTTCCCCGCGGTTTCCATTGGGCGATTGAGATCCGAAACTCACGCTGGGTGCGGCCCGAGCTTCTCGACGTCCTGCGGGACCGCGAGATTTCACTGGTCTTCATCGATTATTACACGATGGATCCGCTTCCCAAGCTGGCAAGCCGGAGTGGGATTTTTACGGCTCCGTTTGTTTACATCCGCTTTCTAGGCAATCACAAAGATATGGACGCAGCCGTGCAGCGTGCTCGTGCCGAGGGGATGCGGAATTCCGATTGGGGATCCCTGCTCGTCGATCGCACGGAGCAAATGAAGTATTGGATCGCTGCAATCCGTGAGGTGGTAGCCAGAAATGTACCCGCCTACATCTATTTCAACAACCACTATGCCGGTTACGCTCCCGGGTCAGTGGAGCTCTTCTCCAAGCTGTGGAATGAATAAGACCGATAGCATCAGCCGCCAGGACGCCAAGGCACAGAGACACCAAGAAACACGGTCCTCCGGGCGTCTTTCTGTTTTGGTGTCTGGATGGTTTTTTTTTGGAGAGGTTACTCTTTGAGGACTCGAGACACGCAGAATTGGAGCAAGGTGAAGATAAGGAAGCTCCGGGAGCGCCTTCTCGCCTGGTACCGGCGCCACAAACGCGTTCTTCCCTGGCGATCCAACCCCACACCCTATCGTGTCTGGATCGCGGAAATCATGCTCCAGCAGACCCGAGTCCAAACCGTGCTGCCCTACTATGAACGCTTCCTTAAACGGTTTCCCCATGTCGAGAGTTTGGCTGTTGCCCCGGAAAATGAAGTCCTCGAGCACTGGGCCGGCCTTGGGTATTACCGGCGCGCCCGCCGGCTTCGGATTGCTGCCGGGAAGATGGTCTCCGAGTCGGCAGGGAAGTTTCCCGAGACGTTTGAGGGGATCATGCAGCTGCCGGGCGTGGGTCGCTACACTGCGGGGGCGATTCACTCCATCGCCTTCAATCAGCCCCAGCCTGTGGTGGATGGAAACGTACGCCGCGTCATTAGCCGTCTGCATGGCATCGCGCGTGCGCCCGACAGTTACTTCTGGCGCCAGGCCGAGTCATGGCTGGCGAAAGACGATGCGGCTGATTTCAACCAGGCGGTCATGGAACTCGGCGCGCTCGTCTGCGTTCCGGCACGCCCGCTCTGCGGGGAGTGCCCGCTGAAGTCACTTTGCAAATCGGGTCGCCAGAACTGGGTGCCGCCCTCGCGGGGCCATTCGGTGCGAGTCCGGGAATCCATCGAACTGGTCATGCTGGTGCTCGAATGTGAGGGGAGGATACTGCTCGTGCGCCAGCCTGAAGCCGGATTCATACCGGGAGAGTGGGGCTTGCCGGTACGTGTCCTGGAAGGCAGTGCCCGGCCGCTCCCCAACGCCAAAAGCCTTGCGCACGAAATTTTCGGCTCCAGAGCGCGACTCCATAAGAGCGCTCCCGTGCATCATGCGATCACTCACAGGCGGATTCTGGCCCATGTCTACCGAACCGCGGTTCAGTCCCCGGCGCTCCGCCTCGCCGACGCGAGACGATTCGCATGGTTCCCGCGACGGAAGCTCGACCGTCTTCTGATCTCGTCGCTGTTTCATAAGGCCCTCGCCGTTTCAGAACCTGTCCGCCCGAAGTAGGACAAAGCGCGGCGGAGCCGCAACCGGCCAGGGATTATCAGGGCATGACCGCTAGGAGCCCGTCCGAGAATTAGGAGGGGTCGCACGCATGGGGCTTGCGGGACGTGCTCAAGGCACGAGGAGGAGGCGATGTCGATGCACATCGTTGACGACGAGCAACGCAGAAAATGACAGGTAATTCTCGCACGAGCTCTAAGAGCAGCCGCTGGTTTCGCCGCAGTTCATGCATTTATAGCAGGAGCCGTTGCGCACCATGATGCTCCCGCATGCGGCGCATGTCGGCGCATCATCGAGCGCATACATGGATCTAAAACCATCCAGGGGATCTGGACTGGAGGCGGACGGTTCGGTGATAAGAACCGGAGCCGCTGCCGGGGCGATGTCGCGGACGTGAACGCCCGTCTGCAGTTGTTCATCGCGCGGCAGGAACTTGGAAGCCAGCCAGCGGAAGATATAGTCCACGATCGATTTTGCGTAAGGAACTTCCGGGTTGCCGGTGTGCCCGGACGGCTCGAAGCGCACATGGGCGAACTTGTCGATCAGTACCCTGAGCGGAACACCATATTGGAGCGTGAGGGAGATCGCCGTGGCAAACGAATCCATGAGCCCGGATATGGTGCTGCCTTCTTTGGCCATCACCAAAAAGATCTCACCTGGTTGCCCGTCATCATACATGCCTACCGTGATGTAGCCCTCGTGCCCGCCGATGACGAACTTGTGGGTTATGGCACGTCGCTCTGCAGGGAGCTTGCGGCGCACGGGCCGAAACGCCATGGTCTCCGACGCTTGAGAAACAGATTTGCCCTTGCCGGCAGTCAGCGGCTGCACGCACTTGGAGTTGTCCCGGTAAATGGCAATGGCTTTCACCCCCATCTTCCAGGCCTGCATATAGGTTTCCGTGATTTCCTCTACGGTGATGTGTTCAGGCACGTTGACCGTCTTGGATATGGCGCCGGAGATAAACGGCTGCACCGCGCTCATCATTTTGAGGTGACCCATGTAATGAATCGAACGTGTGCCGCGCTGCGCTTTGAAGGCGCAGTCAAACACCGACAGATGTTCCGGGCGGACGAATGGCGCTCCCTCGATCGTGCCATTTTCATCGATGAACCTGGTGATCGCTTCGACTTGCTCCTCTTGGTAGCCGAGCTTGGCAAGTGCCGCCGGAACCGTGTTGTTCACAATCTTCATCACCCCGCCCCCAACCAGCTTTTTGAACTTTACCATGGCGAGGTCCGGTTCCACACCGGTGGTGTCACAGTCCATCATGAAACCGATCGTGCCGGTCGGCGCCAGCACTGTGGCCTGCGCGTTGCGATATCCATGGACGGTGCCCTCGAGGACTGCCAGATCCCAGGATTCCTGCGCCGCCTGCATCAGTTCCTTGGGCACGTACTTGGGATTGATCTTTTGAAGCGCGTTACGGTGCATTCGCATGACTTCGAGAAATGCCTCTCGATTGCCGCCATAGCCGGGGAATGGGCCGAGCGTGGATGCGATGCGCGCGGACTGGAGGTAAGCCTCCCCAGTCAGTACGGCGGTAATCGCCGCCGCGAAATCCCTCCCCTCGTCGCTGTCATAGGCCAGGCCGTTATACATCAGCAACGCGCCCAGATTGGCATAGCCCATGCCGAGCGGGCGGTATTTGTAGCTGTTGGCGGCGATCCTGTCGGTCGGATAGCTGGCGTTGTCAACGATGAACTCCTGAGCGGAAATCACGAGATCGACAGCCTTGCAAAAGCCGACAACATTAAAATCTCCCTTTTCATCCACGAATTTCATGAGGTTGAATGACGCCAGATTGCAGGCCGAATCGTCGAGGAACATGTATTCGGAACAAGGATTGGAGGCATTGATGCGTCCCGTGTTCTTGCATGTGTTCCACTTGTTGATGGTGGTGTCAAACTGCATGCCGGGATCGCCGCAGATGTGAGTCGAGGCGGCGATCTTCTTCATCAGCTCCCGGGCCTTGTATTTTTGCACAACTTCGCTCGTCCGCCGTTCCCGGGTCTCCCATATACCATCATGTTCCACGACCTGCATGAACTCGTCCGTGACCCGCACGCTATTGTTGGCGTTCTGGAAAAAGATGCTGGAGTAGGCCTCTCCGTCCACGGAACCGTCATAGCCAGCCTCCATCAATACCCAGGCTTTTTTCTCCTCCTTTGCCTTACACTCGATGAACTCCTCGACGTCGGGATGATCTATGTTGAGAATCACCATTTTCGCGGCACGGCGCGTCTTGCCGCCGCTCTTGATCACGCCCGCAAAAGCGTCGAAGCCCTTCATAAAGCTGACCGGCCCGGAAGCAGTCCCCCCACCTGAAAGCCGGGCGCGTGATGAGCGCAACGGGGACAGGTTGGTTCCCGTACCCGATCCCCACTTGAAGAGATGCCCCTCGGTCCGCGCCAGCCCCAGGATAGAATCCATCGTGTCCTCGATAGAGTTGATAAAGCAGGCCGAGCATTGCGGCCTTGGTTCCACGCCGCAATTGAACCAGACCGGGGAATTAAAAGAGACATACTGGTTCAAAAGCAGAAATGTGAGCTCGTCACTGAACACGGATGCATCCGCTTCGGATGCAAAGTACCCGCCCTTGACACCCCACTCCGTCATCGTGCGGACCACGCGGCCTACCAGCTGGCGCACGCTGAACTCGCGCTGGGGCGTACCTAGCTGCCCATGAAAATACTTGGAAACCACGATGTTGGTGGCCATCTGAGACCACCCTTTGGGGATCTCCACGTTCTCCTGCTGAAACAGTACATCGCCTTTTTCGTTCGAAATCGTTGCAGTTCTCGTTTCCCAGTCGATTTCATCATAAGGAGACGCACCAGCCCGGGTGAAATGGCGAGAAAACTCGATACCCCTAGGAGTTTCTGCCCGCTGCTCTGCCGCGAATCTCGCGGTAACACCCTTTTCCGAAGGCAATGCCCTGTTGCTTTCCATCCCAACCTCCGAGACCCTTATCAATCCGATTGCGCGAGCCCGAATGAATGAAGGTAGCAAGGATCAGTGAAGCTCACTCCGGCAGCCCATCACCACCGGAACGCTCAAATGATATCCCTCTTTTGTACACAATGGCGGAGACTCCGTCAATCAAAAACTCTCTACATATGGTATCTCCGAAAAATCAAGACCACAATATATGGTAGTTTCAACATTCTCCCAGTCGGTTCATTTTTCAGGACTTGTGGCGATAAGTCGGGCGGCCAAAGAAGAACCCGAACCCCGAAGGGCAGAAGTTTCTTTTGTGATTTCTGTGCGTCCTGACTGGGAGTCGGGAAAGGAAATATGAGAGCTGAGCTGTGGATTTGCGCCATCCTGT
The DNA here is from genome assembly GCA_049511215.1 of Acidobacteriota bacterium. Taxonomy (GTDB): domain Bacteria; phylum Acidobacteriota; class UBA6911; order UBA6911; family UBA6911; genus JAFNAG01. Next base: position 7,516 of record JBEKYG010000044.1, read on the forward strand.
GCTCGTCGGAAGGGTCGAAGGTCTGGGATCGGTCCAGACGAGTCTGTTTGACATCTGGCGGCGCCTCATCCAGAATGGCGGCGAAAGTTCGTTCCGGCGCATTGAATTATGATTCGCTATCTCGTATTCGACATCGAAACCCGGGTCGATAAAGCTCTGGTCAAGCAGATTTATGACCCTGAAAATGCCCTCACGCTCGATCAGGCTTACGACAAGGCTCGGGATCAATTACTGGAACGTAGCGGCCAGCAGAGTGACTTTTTCCCACTCCCCTACCACATCCCCATCGCCATTGCCACACTCCAAGCGGACGAACACTACAGAATTCACTCACTGGGTTGCCTGGGGGTTGACCGCTTTTCAGAAGCCGAGCTGACGGCGCGCTTCTGGCAGATTTTCGACTATGCCGCCACTCTGGTCACCTTTAATGGGCGGGGCTTCGACCTTCCAGTGCTCGAGCTCCGGGCACTGAAACAAGGGCTTTCGCTGCCGCGCTACTTCACAGCCGGGGAATCAAAACAGTCCTATAGGGGAAGATACAGCGAGGCCTATCACCTCGACCTATGCGATTTTCTATCTAACTTTGGCGCGGCCCAGCGTCGGGGTTCCCTGGATGTCCTGGCTCGGCTGGTCGGACTGCCAGGGAAATACACAATCGCCGGCGAGGATGTGGAGTATCTATTTCGCCAAAAACGTCTGAAGGAGATCAATCAATACTGCATGACGGACGCGCTGCAGACCTTCCTGCTTTTCTTGCGCGTCGAGCTACTGCGGGGCAAACTAAACGCTGAGAGCTACCGGGAGGCCATCGTGGCAGCACGCGAGGATCTCGCCGAGCGCGCCAGGAATGCCGGTCCTGAGAACTTTCTCCACGACTTCCTCCATCGCTGGACTACTGGCGAGACGTCTGAATGAGCTGTCGCAAGAGGCGAACAGCTCGCGGCAAATCGGTTTTTTCCACCAGGATGTGATCGCTCAAAAGGGTCGAGACCGGGAGCGCGCTGATCTTGGCGTCGGCCAGGACGCTTCCGATTGCCGACATGTATCCGGGAACAACCATGGAAAGCTTGCCGTCGAAGGCAATGACTTTCATCCGTCCCGAAACCTTGGATTTATCAAATATACTCTGCATCCGGAGCCATTTTCGCCGCGTCACGATCAAGCTGATCGCTTTCGACTCCCTGATAAACACAGCAAATCTCGTCGTAGCCGGGCGATACCACTCTACAGGAATAGTTTTGCTCTCTAATGGAAGACGGATCACCAGGTAATCTTCGGGTAGCACGGACAGCTTGGTGCGAACCAAGAGCTTTTTCAGGTCAGCAGAGAGAACAGCCATAGATGCCTCGCGCGCTCTTGGGGAAATTATCAACGATTCATCTGTATGTACCACACTCTCCGGCACGGAACAAGCCACAGAAATTCGGTGGCAAGTTTTTGTCTCTTAATTGTTGGCTCGCGGTTTGACTAAGCCACCGCGCGCGACCATCCTTCTCTTGAGCGATTCCAAACACGAGGTTGCAGATCGATAGGGTGTGCTGAACAAGAACCGCGGTCTTGCCAACCGGGCCACTTTCGTAATTGATGAGAACGGCAAGGTCACGAGTATCGAAATCAGCGGCAGTGCTATCAACGTCTCGGGCGCACTTTCCCCCTGCTCGAAGTAGAGCTATGGAGATCTAGAATCGGAAGAACCAGGAAGGTCGTGCGAGATCAGCTGGGTTGGGTCGAGAATCAACCTCGGTGCCGCACACGAAGCCAAGGAACCTGTGTCTGCAGCCTTCGTGAATCTCAGCGACTCCACCTGTCTTGCCTTCACGAAATGGGTTGAGGCTGTCGGATTTGCTTACACCAGGCAAATGCAGGCGTAAACAGCTGCAAACTATTTTATATCAATCACATATAACGTGCTCACGACACTCCATCCGCGGATCCACGCCGCAAGTGTCGGAATTTATTACAACCTTTTTATTTTCAGGACCTTGTCGCGACACATTCCTCGGCAACCGACAAATTGTTCAAAAGGTAAGCAAACGCTATTGCTTCAACCACTTACCTCTTGGCGTTCTCCTCGGCGCAAGCAAATGCTGGAGAATGTGGAATGCAAATTGCTCTTCAATTAGCCAGCAGGGATGAGTTTGATGCGGGCGTGAGAGTCGGTAATCAGCGCAGCATCCCAGCGGAGTCGTGGTCTCTGAATAGAAAAACTCGCAATAGAAAATCCCCTCACCTGCTGTAAAAGAGAAGCGCTCGCAGAACGCATACTGAGAGCGCTTCTTTTTTTGCCGGCTCGTCATGTTCGGTGAGACTTGGTCCTGCGCAGTCAATGACTCCGCGCCAGCGGATATTTTTTCTCCCCTGCGCGGATTGGGATCAAGAGTCGATTCTCTTCCGGAGGGGTGGGGCAGCTGAAATCCCCACCATAAGCGCAGGATGGGTTGTAAGCCTGGTTAAAATCGAGATCGTAGATCCCGGATGTGTTTTCCAACAAGTCCAGGTAGCGTCCCGCCCCATAGGTTTCTTGCCCCGTTGTGGCATCCCGAAACGGAATGAACAGACTAGGCTGGCCAGGGTTCTCATTGTCATCCAAGCGATAGACCTGCAGCCGGCAGACTTTTCCCTCGGCGCGGAACTCGAAATAGCCGTACCTCAGGCCTTCTCTGACCTCGCCGGTGTTGGTAGCCATCCGGATGCGTTCGGGAGCCGGGTAGCGAATGAGTTTTGCCCAAAACTGCAAATCGGGGTTGAGGGGAAAGTAATCGAGCCCATGGAAGCGAGCCCTGTCCGCGGCCGGGATAGGAGATTGAGGGCTCAGCTTAAAAGTGCGGTCCCGATCTCTCCTCGCTGCAAGCACAGGATTCTCAGATCCGGCGACGTTTGACTGTTCTTTCAAGCAGGCTTGAAATAGCGATGTGCCGGCAACGAGACCCAAGGCAAGCATCCAAGGCAAAGGGCAGTTTCTCCTAATCTGTCGCATGTCCAAGATTATACGGAGGTCGAGCCCATTCTTAAAGGCATAGGTGAGAGGTTATCATCCGCGGGAAACGATGAAATCAGACTTTGCAGGCGTGAAACCGGCTGAAAAAAGGCAACTTTTTTCGACCCGTTTTCGTCTAATACGGTACCCATTCAAAACCTCCTTCGCAGGCGGCGGAGCGGGATGACGCCTTTCCGTTTCCGCCGCTTTGCATTTTTGCATGAGAGGACCAGCCGCCTTTTGCGGGCCAGACCGCTCCCCATTTTGAATATGATCCGCGACCATGACCGTGATGGCTATTTCCCTGCGTGCTCGCCGAATGCAGCTTGTAGTCGCAAGCTCCACCGTGCTAACTTAAACTGATTTCTATTGTAGAAGTAAGAGCCCCGCCTGCGCCGCCAATGTGGCAGGCGTATTTAGTGGTAGTGCAAGTATTAAGGTAATGCCACCTTTGTACCGATCTACCCTAAGGGCTTGCGCAAGAACAGCCCGGGATTTTGGTGTGAGTGCCGGGCGGGCATTCGCTGTGTCGCTCGGTTCTTGCTTATCCCGGGTATGCGCGTCGCTCACGCCCTGGAAGCTGGCCTGGGGGCCTGCGGCAGAGTGCCAGGTTATTCTCGCGAGAGCCCCAAGGCTGCGAGCGTGAGTTTGGCGCCCCTTTGAGATTTGGGACGATTAGGAGTAACAAATGCCCTCCGGTCAGGATTACGCTCTCCGATTACGGGAGGAGGCTCGTCGCACGCTGGCGACACATGTCCACAGCGTCGAAGAGGAGTTACGGACCCTCCAAAACAATCTCGCAGCCTCGGTTGCTCACATTTCCCGGCGGCTGGGATCGATTCTCGATATCGAGATCCCGGCGATAGAGGCAATCATCGCGGATGCTGTTGCAGAAACGGTCCGTATGGGGGCGCGTTGCCGAACTGAGGAAATGCTGGGTTTTGCCCGCTTCGCGTATGAAATGCGGCGCAAGGAAACTCAGGAGGAGATCTTGAACTCGCTGCTGGATGGAGCGCAGCGCTACGCTCCCCGATTGGCGCTTTTCGTCACGCGCGGGAATCAGTTCATTGGGTGGTCGTCACGTGGATTTTCAAAAGAGACGGCGCAAAGCCTTGGCCATTGCGTGCTTGCGCTCTCGGACAGCCCGCTGCTGCACAACGCGCTTGAGGCGGACGGATTGACCACGGCCAACGATCTCTCGCAGGAAACAGCCCTGTCAAACCTGGTCCCTGGAGATGAGGAAAGCCCCTGGCATGCTTTCCCTTTGAAGGCGATGCAGCGCCCTGTCGCCGTGTTGCTGGCTTCGCCCGCAGATGGGCGCAGCTGCGATCTGGAGTCTCTCTGCATTTTGATGGACATTACCGGCCTGTGCGTCGAGAACATGGCCCTCAAGATATTACATCAGATGAAGGTGGCGATGCCCTCCACGGCAGCACCGGCGGACCTTCAGGCGGCCGCTAAGCCGGCTGTCGAACCGGTCCCCCCTCCAGCCGCAGACGTGTCCGAAAAAAGGTTTACAGAAGCCACTATCGTACCCGAGGTGGAAGTCCTGACTCCGGGCAGCTCACTACCCGCGGGCACTATGGAAAACGTGCCGGAAACGAGTTCGGTGCCGGTACCACGCATCGAACCCGAAACCGAGCATGCTGAATCGGAGGTGGAAGATATCGTGTCGACGGTCCCTGCCGTCCCTGAATCGGAGGTCCCCGACCTCCCTGTGGCTCACGAACGTGCCGCGCCGTCCGAACCGCTAGCGCACCCTCCCGGTATGGTAATGCCGCTTGTGGGACCGGCGCCCGGGGTCGCCGAGGCCACTGTCGAGGAGCGCCATCACGCCTTACCTGAAACGCACGAACCCATCAGGCCGGCTCTGTTGAGAGAGGTTCAGCCACTCTCCGAAGAGGAGAAGCTTCATGCCGACGCGAAACGATTTGCACGTTTGCTGGCATCTGAGATAAAACTCTATAATGAACAACGTGTCCTGGAGGGACGTGCTAACCGGGATCTATACGTCAGGCTCAAGCGAGATATCGATCGCAGCCGGGACATGTACGAAAAGCGCGTTTCACCTACGGTCTCCCGAAAGGTCGACTATTTCCACGATGAACTCATTCGTGTTCTTGGGGACAACGACCCTTCAACCCTTGGAAGCGACTATCCGGGACCTCGCGTCGAAAGTTAGACCAACTTGCACCAGCTTCAGTTAAGACTCGAGCCGACCCGCTCAGGTTCGCCGAAAGTTTTTCCCATTCGCCGATTCCTCTATCCGGCTGTCGCTTCCATGCTACTTGCCTTCTCAATCGCGGCTGTCAACGACAGCGGGAATGTGCCTGCGCAGCGGTACGGCAGTTTTGACCCGCTTGCTTACAAGTACCCTCCCGCACTCAAGGCGACGCTGGAGGCATTCGGGAAAGGAGTGGGAGAATTTGCCGGAGGCCAATTTGCCGGAACCCTGGCGGCACTCCCAAACGACACAGCCGCTGCCTCCACGGCAGTTTCTGATTACATCATGCT
>JBEKYG010000045.1:0-12984 GCA_049511215.1 Acidobacteriota bacterium
GCCACCGATACCTCTCCAACAGGTCAAGGGCCTGCGATTCCGCACGCCGCAATTCTCAGACGTGATATTCGAGTTTGTGCTGGAGAACGGCGAGGTGAAGGCGCTCAAGCAAAGAAGTCCTGGTGGAGAGTATACGTTTCCGCGCAAGTAGGGCCGGCAGTTTGACGCACATGGGAAAAAAGCTGCGTTTTGGTGTTGGGCTCTCCCCGGATGGGTAGTGAAAGATAGTAGTTTGCTTTCCCGGGAAGTCAACAAAATCTCTCAAGTACGAACCCGAAGACCCGGGAGCCAGACAAGCGGAGGCATTGGCGTGGACCTCGATCGGAAATGCGGCTCGTTCTTCCTACGGCGGCCGTTGGCCACTGTGCGCCAACGCACACTTCCCAGATCGGGACTTCGTGGGCGCAAAGGCCCAAGTTCTGTCCCCCCTTTTTTACGACAACTTCGCTCAGTTATCGTTTCAGGATCGTGAGACGTAACTTCTTTAAGGCAGGCGGGGCTGAAGATTCGAGTTTATTGGATCAGGCGGAGAATTGCCGATCATGAGGGAGATTCTGCTCGGCCGCGATTACTTCTTGTCGGTCGGGACCTTTTGCTTGAGTTCCTCGAACCAGTTCTGGACGAGGATCATTTCGGTGACAGGCGTGGGCTTCCTTTGTTCGAGCTTGACCATGAGGAATCGCTGCGAGTCCAGGGACAGCTCCCAGCTGCGTATGGGGTAACCTGCTTCGTATCCGGGTTTCTCAAACAGGAGGCGCGGCTTGCTGGTCGCGAAGCCGCCGTTTGTCCGGACATCCACGACCCACACTTGATTCTGATCCCATCTTCGGTAGAAAAGCTGTTTGCCGTTTCTTGACCACAGAGGCTCAGCGCCCCCTTCGCTCGATACCTGCAGCTTCATACCCGGACCGGGGAAGGGCCGCACGTAGACCTCGTCGCGGTTTGACTCATCGGATGTGTATGCTATCCAGTGGCCGTCTGGTGAAAATTCTGGATATTCCTCATTGAATTGCGAATTCAGGAACGGCGTCACGCGCCCTGAGCGGACGTCCAGCATAGCAATGTCGAAATGTGTATCCGGGTGAATATCCACGAAAGCGACCGTTTTCCCATCCGAAGACCATGATCCTGGGCGTTGACCGTATTCGCTTGTTGTCAGGCGCTCCATCGGTGAGCTTCCATCGTAAGGTTGCCAGAACAGGCTATCTGCTGTGGATTTTCCCCATGAGAAAAGTAGCCGTTTACCGTCGGGAGTCCAGATCGTATAGAAAGTCCATCCCTCGCCAGTCAGCCGACTGTTCGTGCCTCTGCCCAAGTCATACACATAGACCTGGTACTCTCGTCCCCCAGTTACGTAGGCGATTCTCTGGCCATCAGGAGAAAGACGTGGAGCGAAAAAAGGGAATTGCAAGGCTGCGGCTGGCTGCTCTATTCCTCTCTGATCCACCCATACGAGCGAATTGTTTGGGGGCGGAGGAACGCCGCCTGGTGCATAAATGAGCGACCCGGCGTCAGAGATGCCGAGCTGACCAGCGCCAGTGTGATACTCAGCCGATAAGCCGAAGGCCTGCATGACGTTTTCCACGAGCGCGACCGGTTGGCCGATGACCTCCAGCTTAGCCAGATCAAATCGCACGGCCATGAGCGTCCCCTGCCTCAAGAAAACAAGGTGTCCCGTGGGAACGTACTTGGCATCTGCCGCGTCCTGTAGCAGGACACGCCACTCGCCGGTATCGAGTCGGAGCAGAGCAAGCCAGGGTTTCGGATCAAAGAAGTACTTCATTACGGTGAACAGCACGGCCTTCCCATTGGGAAGCCAGGATGGCAGACGGTGGCTGTACTCGTCCCGCTTCGGGTCAGGCCTGGTTAAGGTCTCGGGCTTCCCGCCCTCAGCCGATACCCTTGAAAGCCCGGTGGAAGCTCCATCTGTAAACACAATGCTGTTATCACGACCCCAATTCGCACCATAGAGAGTTGAAGCGTCGCACAAAGTACTCGGGACACCACCTTCAACGAGAACCTTCTTCAACTTGCCGTCTGCCCAGAATCCCAACCAGCGGCTGTCGGGCGACAGGAAGGGATTGATGCCACCTTCTGTCCCGGGGATAGGCTTGGCTGCCGATTGGTCCATTCTCCGCAGGTACAACTGAAGCTTTGCCTGAGGGCCGGGATTCTCCTCGATCGCGCTGTAGACGATAAACTTGCCGTCGCTGGAAATGGCCATAGCAGTTCGGCTGGGACGCTCCATGTCAAACATGGCCTCGCCTTCCAGTCGGTGACCCGGCTCGACCTTGATCACGGACCTAACCACGGGGGAGGACGTGGCGGGCTGCGAGTATCTCATCAATGCTGCGCGGATCAGGATACCTACCAGAAGCATGACAGCCGCACACGCTACGATCCACCGGAATGGATAGCGTCGGGGAACGCTGACTGACTCCGCGGGCTGGGCAATTGAATCTCCAATTTCGATCCGAACATCGGCAATGTCGTGAAGACGCTCCCTGGGATCTTTCTGGAGGCATTGATGCAGGAGGTTCTTCACCCTCCACGGTGTCGTAGGCGGCAGCGCCTGCCAGTCGGGCTCGATCTTCAAAATCGAGGCGACAATTTCTGTGATCGTGTCCCCCTGAAATGCCCTCTTCCCGACCAGGCACTCATACAGCACGCAGCCGAAAGCCCAGATGTCCGCCCGCTTGTCGACCGTCTTGCCCTTGGCCTGCTCGGGGCTCATGTACGCGGCCGTGCCCAGCACGACGCCGGGGCGGGTCATCGCCTCGGTGATGGTGGGTGAATGCGACAGGTTCGCGGTTGCGGCCTGATCATGGAGGGCACGCGCCAGCCCGAAGTCCAGCACCTTGACCTTGCCTTCAGGCGTGATCTTCACGTTGGCAGGCTTCAGGTCGCGGTGAATGATCCCTTTCTCATGCGCGGCTTCCAGCCCTTCCGCAATCTGGCGACACACCTCCAGAGCTTCCTCAACCGGCAGTGCCTCCCTGTGGATGCGCTGCGCCAGCGTTTCGCCTTCCACAAGCTCAAGCACCAGGAAGCGTTTTCCTCCGGCTTCCTCCAGCCCGTAAATAGCGGCAATGTTGGGATGGTTCAGTGAAGCCAGCAGCTTGGCCTCGCGCTCGAAGCGGGCCAGCCGTTCGGGATCGCCGCTGAAGACGTCGGGCAGCACCTTGATGGCCACCTGGCGGTCAAGGTTCGTATCCTCGGCGCGATAGACTTCGCCCATGCCGCCTGCGCCGAGCTTTTCTGTGATGCGGTAATGTGAGAGTGTTGTGCCAATCATGGCAATGACTCCCGCCTCCCAACAAACCACGGCCTCTAATCTATTATTTGCGCGCCGGGTCGAAGTTCTCCACCACCCAGACATCGGATTTACTTTCGCCGATGCTGCAGACGAACTTTCTCCCGTCGGGACTTATGCTCGCTGACACGATATTACCTGGCATCGTAATGAAAATCTTGGGAGTGCCTCCACCTGCGGATAGGGCCCAAATATTGGGATCACCCCTCAGGTAGTAGATAGTGCTTCCATCAGGAGACCATCCGATAGGAGTGACCGTTGGCTCAGTAACTGTAAGGAGTGCGGCCGAATTGGTCGTTAGGGAGATCAGCCAGATTCCCCGCGGAGTACGGTTCCAGAAAACGGCTACCTTCATGCCATCTGGAGATATTTGGGGATAGAATAGCCAGCCAACGGACTCATCCTGAATTAGGGGGTTTTCTTCTTCCGTGACTGGATTGAGAAAAAGAAAATTCCGATTCCCTTCTTTCTGGTAGAGGATGTGTTTCCCAGGGGACCAGAAAACTTGAAGTTCCGAGTTCAATTGCGTCTTGGAAAATAGCCTCGGCGTGCCGCCCGCTGCACCCACGATCCAGACCTTATTACTTCCGCCCTCGTTGGAGGCAAAAGCGATCTGCGTACCATCGGGAGACCAGGCAGGAGAACGGTGGATAGCCTCTGAAAACGTCAACTGGGTAGGCGTGCCGCCTTCAATTGGCATTTTATAAATATTCGGGAACGGAGATCCCGTCGCGAAAGCAACCCATTTCCCGTCGTGTGAAATGCTTGGGTCGTTGAATAAGGAGGTACCCCTGGTCAGCACTTTTGTCTGTACTGCTGATCCTTGTCCTGCGCCGGACAATCCCGCCAGCCACAGATTTGAGTAGCTCTGGGCCCTGGTATAGGCAAGACCTGATCCATCTGCTGATAATGTGAAATAGTCGCCGACCTGCAAACCGCTCAATATCATGGATGCCGGGCCTGCTGCTTCACCCGATTTTGGATTGATGGGTATCTTAGCCAGTTCGCTGACGTTGCCTTTTTTGCGGAAGAAGTAAATGGCATTACCTGCAGGAGACCAGCGCGGGGACATCAACCCATCCTCTTCGGTTACTTTGCGCTGCTGACTTCCATCCGGGTGAACAGTCCAGATGGCGAATCTCCCGTTCTCCAGCCTTGTTAATACAAGAACAAGGTTTGATGTCGGCGACCAGTCGAGACCATAGAAATATTGGTATCCACTCAGGGGTATTTTTTGCGACTGCCCAGTCGCCTTGTCAACTATTCGGAATCCTTTTTCGTTTTCGGCAGCTACCGCAATTTTGGCCCCATCGGGTGACCAACAGGAATAAGCTCCTAAAGCTACAGGCCGAAATGTTTGTCCGAGACGGGGTATCAAAATGATCTGGGGACGTGGTGGATCACCCATATAGCGAAAAACAATCAGCTCAGATCCATCGGGAGACCATCTTGGGCTCTGGATTCTTCTTGTTTTGAAAAGCTCGATGGCTTGCCCGCCTGACAAGTCCTGCAACATCAGTTGCTGCTCCTCCGTTTCCTCGCCAGTGACATAAGCCATGAACTTACCGTCCGGCGAGATAGCAGGATACGCTGCATCACCAACAAAGGTGATCTGCTTGTGCGTGGCAGGAGAAGGTGGGGCAGGTGCCTGCAACCAGCCCGTGGTTTTCCAAACAAGGTACAGAATGGCTGCCATTGCAATCAGGGCCCCCGCTCCGATTACAGAGCCAACGAGCGACCTTGAAACGCGTCCTTTCACGGCGGGCTCGGCCGCTCGGCTTATTGCCCTGTTTGAGTCGCTCTCTCGTTTCAGCCGTTTCAGATCCACGAGAATATCTCTGGTCGACTGATAGCGTATCTCGCAGTCCTTCTCCAGCGCTTTGTTGATGATATGTTCCAACTCGTTGGGCAAGTCTGGGTTGATGCGCACGGGTGCCGTGGGGGCTTTGTGCAGGATGGAATCGAGCGTGGCCGTTGATGATGTGCCACGGAAAGGCAGCACACCTGTAGCCATTTCGTATAGCACTACGCCAAAGGAGAAAAGGTCGGTGCGAGCATCAAGTTCCTTCGCCAGCGCCTGCTCGGGCGACATATAGGCGACTGTGCCGACGGCAGAGCCTGGGCTGGTCAGCAATTCCTCGGTGCCGGCGGTCGGTAAACCTGTCGCTTGTGCGTGGCGCTCCGGTGCGAGCTTGGCTAATCCGAAATCGAGGATCTTGGCGTGACCGCGCTTTGTAACAAAGATGTTCGCGGGCTTCATGTCGCGGTGGATGATTCCTTGAGCGTGTGCAGCATCAAGGCCCTCTGCAATCTGGATGGCCAGATCCAGAATCTCTTCCGTGCCAAGCGGCGTGCCCTGTATGCGATGCTTCAGGGTCTGGCCGTCAAGATACTCCATCGCAATGAAGTGCTGCCCATCGTGCTGGTTGATCTCATGGATGGTGCAGATGTTCGGATGATTGAGGGCCGAAGCAGCCTTGGCTTCCCGTTGAAATCGTTCCAGTGCGTGCCGGTCTTTGGATACAGCTTCAGGAAGGAATTTCAAGGCGACAAAGCGGCCCAGGGAAGTGTCCTCCGCCTTGTAGACAACACCCATTCCTCCAGCGCCGAGCTTTTCAGTGATCCGGTAGTGCGAGATGGTGTTGCCGATCATGGAGAATCCCTCCACAGACAATTCGCGCACTGCAATCACGAGGATCTGAATTTGCTGTCATTATAGTCGCCCAGCGTGTCTCTGGGTAGTTGAATTCGCAGCACTTGTCCGGGTAGTCGCTAATCGTTGACTGGCACGCGCCCCAGAAACGGGCTTCTAGAGACGAATCCGGAAAGCCTCTTTTTCGCGATTTCACGGCCCAGAAATCCTTTGTTTTCAATGTCGTCATTCGCAAGAAACGGCCTTTCCGGATGAGTCTCTAGGAAGCTGCACTCCCGGTATCGCTGCGAAAGCTCGCACTCGATCGGTTTCGGATGCTTCGCCCACACCTGGAGCAAGGTCAACCGTTGCGCTCTGTGGCCGTGGAGGCTGCTCGGGAAAGCCTGGTGTTTGGCGAGGCCTAAGCCGCCGCGACTGAAGGCCGCGTGTGCCAAATAACGTGCAAAACATTAGGCCAAATAGCGTGCAAAGTGACAACAGCTGTCGCTTTGCAAATTATTTGGCGTAGGAGTTTGCACGCTATTTGACGTAATCTTCCGATATGGATGAACTGGCTGCGCTGCCGGAGGCGTTCCGAAAGCTTGCTTTCGATCGCTTCCGCCCCCTGGGTTCTATTGCAGATAAGAGAAATCCGGTAGAGACTACTGCGATCCTTGAATAAATCCAATATCGCATTTTGGAATGGGAAGCAGAGTAGCACTGCCCTGCAGCAACCCGGCCGCATGCACGCCACGGCCGCGATGAACAATGCGAGAGCCAGCAATCCGCTGTCATTACCCCGCCGGAACCTTCTTGATCGGATAGGGCGGCGCCGGAGGAAGCGCAACCGGATTCCTCCGAATCTCGTCCTGCAGATACTTGATCGCCGCCTCGAGCTGCGCGTCCTTCCCATTGAAGGTCTCGTGCGGCAGATTGTCCACCACGATGTCGGGATCCACTCCGTGGCCTTCGATGAGCCAGTGCCCTTCAGGCCCATAGACGCCATTTTCGGCGGCAGTTGCGATCCCGCGGTCAACAAGGAAGTTATTCGACGACAGCCAGATCTCGCCACCCCAGGTGCGCATGCCGATGATCTTGCCGAGACCGAGCCGGCGGAAACCTTCGGGGAACGCCTCGCCATCGGACGCAGTGAACTGGTCCGTCAACACAACGAGGTGGCCGCGGAAGGCATACTGCATGTTCCAATAGGGATTTCCGACACGGGGCTGCCAGTAGAACCAAGCCTTGCGCATCAGTTTTTCCAGGATCCAGCTGTCGATGTTGCCGCCATTATTGTGGCGCATGTCAATGATTAATCCGTCGCGGTCGAACACTGGATAGAAGTCGCGCTGCCATTGTGCCATGTCGCCGCCGCCCATCGCCCGCAGGTGCACATAGCCGATTGTCTTATTGGAAGCCTTTTCGACCGCGAGCCGCCTCGTGTACTCCCACTCGTCGTAGCGGAGGCTGTTCTCGCGCGCGAGCGTGACCGGCACGACCACTACATCGCGCGCCTCGCCGCCGGCTTTCGGTTTCACCCGCAGCAGCACCTGCTTGTTTGCCTGGTCGCGCAACAGCTCACCCAGATCAGGTACCGCCATCGCGCGAACGCCATTGACCATCACGATCACATCGCCTTCACCGACGTCAACGCCTTGCCGCGACAATGGGGACAGACCTTCGGGATTGTCGGGATCGGATCGATAGATATGCGCGACGCGGAACCCGCCGGCGGTTTCATCGCGAGTGAATACCGCCCCGAGAGATCCCGGCTGCACCTGGTCCTGTCCGCGCCGGATGTCGCCGCCGCGGACAAATATGTGCAGCGCCGACAGTTCGCTGACCATCTGCGCAAAAACATCGCTCAGTTCGGCGCGGTCCGTCACCCGAGTGACGAGCGGCAGATATCGATCGCGAATGGCGGGCCAGTCGAGGCCGTGCATGCTGCCAGCCGTACTTGCTTTTTGGTCGCGACCTCGAGGACCCAGAGCTGCTGGTCCTTGTCGAAATGGGCTATGCTCTTGCCGTCGGGCGAGGGCACGCCGTCCCAGCGCAAGACCCTGGCATCGCTGGTGAGCTGCATGGCGCCGCCGATGCCGTTGGCCGGGATACGCCAGAATTCCACTTCCCCGCTATCGTCCGATAAGGCGAGCAGGGACTTGCCGTCGGGGAAAAACCGGCCTTCCCGGTAGCGAACTCTTTTGTTGGTCGTCGCCTCAACTATGCGCCCCTGCTGCGCCGGAACAGCAAAGAGCTGCCCTCTGGCGGTGAGGATGAGTCGATCTCCGTCCGGAGAAAGATGCGCCGCAGTCACCCACTCGACCGGATTGCGGATCCAGCGCTCACGCATCTGATCGAAATCGGAAACGAGCCGGATCGGAATGGCGGCGTCGGTGTTCCTGGTAATATCAAACACGCGCAGATCGGCTCCGAGCTGGTAGACGATGCGTCCGTTGGCAAGCGACGGCGACTGCACATCAAATCCCGAATGCCGAGTGTGCTGCCGCGGGTCGTGGCCGGCCTCGTCGATGGACCAGATGTTCATCGTGCCGTCACGATCGCTAAGGAAGTAAATGCGCCGCTGCCACACCATCGGGTTCTTGCTCGTGCCGGTATAGTCGCCGGTGAGGACGGACGCTTCGCCGCTGCCGGTGAATTTCCAGATGTTCTGCGCCGTACCGCCGCGGTAGCGCTTCGTGTAACTCCCCTGGAACGGCAGGCGCGTGAAAAACAGAGCGTCGCCGTCGTAAGCGCCGTCGCTTGCCTGCGCGAGCGGCAGCAGCGCGGCAATCCCGGTTTTTGGATCCATGGTGGCGAGCTGCGTGTCGGGCAAGGTGGAGAAACGGCGCGTCGAATACATGATCTCGCCCTTGGGCGTCCAGCCGATCACGAGTGCCTGCCCGCCTTCATAGGTCCGTCGCGTCGGCGTAGCGTTGCCGTCGAGCGGCATAGTGTACACCTCAATTGGACCTTCGTAGGAGGCGGAAAAGGCAAGCATTTTCCCGTCCGGGGAGACCGCGGGGCGCGACTCCTCCCCTGGATGTGACGTGAGCCGCTGCGCCATTCCGCCTGCGACCGGCGCCCGCCAGAGGTCACCCTCTGCCGTGAAGATCACCGTATCGCCCGCGAGCGCGGGAAACCGATAATAGCCGAGCAATGTATCCTGGGAAAAAGCCAGGATGGTCAGAAGAAGCAATACCATCGAAGACACAACGCAGCTAAGCCGATACATGATAGGATCTCCTTTGCGTATCCGGTCAACTAGATATCCCAAAATGTCATGCTCTCAGAATCTTCAATCAGCATCGGGATTAATCGGGTTAAAATCTGATCTCCTCGCGGAAGATCCTATCCCAAAACCAATCCCGTGCCAAAGAAGCTTTCTGGTGCGCTTGGCTTACAGCTTACGAGATTTGAGATGAGGGTGAGTGGCCGCCGCGGGATACTGGGGACGCTCGCCTATTCTTCGATTAGCCTACTATCGGTCCAGTAACGCCAGGGATCGGCAGAGCCTGCGATCTTATCAGGAGGTATTCCAACGATCCCTGCGCTTGTGCGTCGGTCTTTATCGAATCGGACTATCAAACGTTCGTCTCCGACTGTCCCATCTTCCTATTGCTTTCCAATTAAAGATAGGGCAATCTCAGATTGGAAACCAATATGAGCATAATGACAGAGAAGATGGATGTTTGGCAGGGCACCCTCGCATTGATGGTGCTTAAGACGCTGGAGACAATGGGACCTCTTCACGGATATGGCATCGCTCGCCGCATCGAGCAGACCAGTGGAAATCTGCTGACGGTTCTGTACGGCACGTTGTACCCAACCCTCCTCAAGCTGGAACAGGAGGGTCATATTTCTGCGAAATGGGGGATTTCGGACAACAATCGCCGAGCGAAGTACTATTCGCTCACACGCGCCGGCAAGAAGCAACTCGCGAGCGAGGCACGGCGATGGGAACGGAGAACCGCGATCATTGGCCGGTTTCTTTCTCCATCCGAGGAGGCGTGATGAGAGCGATTCGCGTGTTCCTATGTCGCCTGGGCGGTTTATTCAATAATCAGCGAAAGGACCGCGAGCTGGCCGAGGAGATTGAGAGTCACTTAGGGATGCACATCGAAGATAACATCCACTCCGGGATGACACCCGAGCAAGCTCGCCGCGACGCACTCATCAAATCCGGGGGCCTGGAGTTGGCCAAAGAAGCCTACCGTGACCGCCGTAGCTTTCCGGTATTGGAGACTGCAATGTGTGATCTGCGCCACTCCCTGCGGGTACTCCGCCGCAGTCCGGTGTTCACAACCGTCGCCGTGCTGTTGCTGGCGCTTGGCATCGGCGCGAACACCGCCATCTTCACGCTGCTCGACCAATTGATGCTCCGCTTGCTCCCGGTCAAGGATCCCGAGCAATTGGTAATGATCTGGACCACCGGGCCGAACCTGGGTAGCAACCAGGGATCAAGGTCATCCTCCTACCCGATGTACCAGGATTTCCAGCAGCGGGCTCAGGTTTTCTCGTACGTCTTCTGCCGCTACTATACGCCGCTTTCGATCAGCTTGGGCAGCGAGACGGAGCGGGTCATGGGAGAACTGGTTTCCGGAAACTACTTCCAGGCACTGGGAGTCGGTCCGGCTGTTGGGCGCGTGTTCTCGCCGGAAGAGGACGATCGCGTGTACCAAGGGCATCCGGTTGTCGTTCTGAGCCACCAATATTGGGTGACCCGTTTCGCGGCCGACCCCGGCGTGGTGGGGAAGAAGGTCCTGGTCAACAACTATCCTATGATTATTGTGGGTGTGTCGGCCGCCGGTTTTTCGGGGATCGACCCTACCCGTTCTCCTCAGATCCGCGTCCCCATGCAGATGAAACCACTCATGACGCCCGGGTCCGACCAGTTGGGCAACCGGCGCAACCAGTGGGTCCAGATTTTTGCGCGCCTTGGATCGGGCCACACGATGCTTTCGGCACAGGCATCGCTTCAGCCGCTTCTGAGTGAGATTTTACTCTCCGAGGTCGTCGAACCTGCTCTGCGCGATTTCCCTCAGAATATCCGCGATCGCTTCCTTGCCAGAAAAGTGCGGGTGGAGTCCGCGGCCAACGGCTATTCGGACCTGCGGCAGAGCTATTCGGGGGCGCTGACACTATTGATGTCGATGGTCGGCCTGGTGCTTATGATCGCCTGCTTCAATGTAGCAAGCCTGCTGATCGCACGGGCGGCCGCGCGGCAGAAAGAAGTAGCCGTGCGCCTGGCGGTCGGCGCCTCACGCGGCCAGCTCATTCGGCAACTATTCATCGAAAGCACCGTTCTTTCCGTGGCGGGAGGGGCGATTGGGCTGTTTCTTTCCGTGGCGATGACCCGCACTTTGCTCCGCTTCCTTCCAACAAGGGGAATGTTGCTGGCAATGCAGGCCGAACCGGACTGGCGCATTCTCGTGTTCAGTTTGGCGCTGGCGTTCATTACCGCCATATTATTTGGCTTGGCGCCAGCCTGGCAGAGCGTGCGGGTGGATTTGTCAAGCACGCTGAAGGGAGCGGAGGGTGCGATTGCCGGATGCGCCGGTTCCGCCAGGCTGCGCAAGAGTCTGGTGACGGCACAAGTGGCGTTTTCGTTTCTGCTGCTGGTGGGCGCGGGGCTGTTTGTCAAGACATTGGCCAACCTCAGACAGACCAATCCGGGTTTTCGCGACATCGACAACCTCATCACTTTCCAGGTTGATCCGGCTCGCAGCGGCTATTCGCTGCAGCGCCTGAAGGATTTCTACCGGCAAGTCCGGGAAAACGTACAATCCTTGCCGGGGGTGAAGTCGGTTGGCTATGCGTGGATTCCGGTCCTGAGCGGCCGTGAAGCGGATTGGGACTTTGTGGTTGAGGGACATCCTGCCAAAGACGGCGACACCAAGCAGGCCTTTGTGAACTGTCTGTCGCCGGGCTATTGGCGAACAATGGGAGTAGCTTTATCCGATGGACGCGACTTCGATGCCCGCGATGAAGGCCGCCGCTACCAGGTCGCAATAGTAAACCGCGCATTTGCCGACCGTTTCTTCGGAGACAGGAGTCCGATTGGACGGCACATCGGATTTGACGGTCCGGGGGCGATTCCCGATATCGAGATCGTCGGGCTGGTCGAGAACTCGCTCAACGAGGGGCCGCGTGAGGGTGTGCGCTGCCAGGTATTTCTGCCCTTAGCTCAATCGGTGTTCCCCTACGCCGCCACTTTTTATGTGCGCACGTCCGCCGGCTCGGCGGCAATGTACACGACGCTGCGGAGAAAGCTACAAGAGATGGACCCGGCCTTGCCGCTCTATGAGATGAAGACGCTGAAGAATCAGCTCGATGAAACGCTCGGCACCGAACGTTTAACCGCGATGCTCTCGACAGCGTTTGGGGTGCTGGCGACCACCCTGTGTGCGATTGGGCTCTATGGAGTGATAGCCTTGCTGGTCGTGCGCCGCACAAAAGAGATCGGATTGCGTATGGCGCTGGGCGCCCCGCAGGGTGTCGTATTCTGGCTGGTCATGAAGGAAGCGCTCGGCGTGCTTGCCGTCGGACTTGCGGTAGGAATTCCGTGCGCTTTCTGGTTAAGCCGGTACGTATCGTCGCAGCTGTTCGGGGTCGCGCCGACCGATATCCGGACGGCTGTGACCGCATCGGTCGTTCTGGTGGCGGTAACCGTGAGCGCATGCGTTCTGCCAGCGCGGCGCGCCAGCTTGATCGACCCGATCCAGGCTCTGAGGCACGAATAGCCCATCTCCTTGCGCCGCGCTTGCGACTTTGCCAGCAGCAGGCTGGAGACATTGGCACAGGCGATCAACAAGACCAGCCCGACGACGGCCATCAGAAAGACGGGCAAAAGGTTCCATCGCTTCAGGGCTTGCTCCGATTCCCGAGCGTGAGCCTAGCGCGCTTTTCTCACCAGATTTCGTAGCGAGGCGGCGCAGACGGGCATGGATACAAGGCGCGCGACCGAGGGCCCGCAGGCGTACTTGACAGTACGTCGAGGAGCCCGACGGAGCGCAACGCAGTAGACATGCCCGGATCCGAC
>JBEKYG010000046.1:0-12773 GCA_049511215.1 Acidobacteriota bacterium
AACCCCGTCCGGCCCATGGGAGTCATGACGAGATACGGGTCGTCGCCGCCGCTGCGCTGCCAGTAGATCCAGGAGCCGTGCCCGGCGACCAACGAGTGGCGCAGGAGCTTGCGCGTATAAATGTCGCCGCGGGCGCCGGTGCGCTCGGCAAAGTTGAACGGCACCGCGAGGTCGCCGATTTCGAGCGCCTTGCTACCGTCGTTGGCCAGCGTGAGGGTCCAGTCCAGGACTTCGCCCTCGAGCTTGAACGTCTGGTTGACCTTCAGATCGGCGGGCGGCACAGGTGTCTGCGTTGGCCCGACGCGCCACTCGGCGACGCCGGCGGTCGCGCTTTGCGCCAGCGTGACTTCAATGCGCATCGATGACGTTCTGACCGGCTCAAACTCGACGACCGTGAACGCATTCGGGGTTGGCGCGTACGGAGCGCGGCTGCGGACTTCCCTCCACTCACGGCCGTCCCGATAGAGCAGACGCCACGATTGGGGCAGAGTGACGTTCGCCTCGGCCACCCAGAACACCTCGGCCCGGGAAACCTCCTCTTCCGTGGGGAATGTGTACTGCACCCATTGGGTCTGGCCGCGCGCACCGTCCCAGGTGAACATCGGGACCTGGGTGGCGCCACCGGGTGAACCGGGACCGCCGTCTCGGCCTCCGAATCCGCCGCCTCGGCCTCCGGAGGCGGGGACCTGGCCATCATTCAGCGCTCGCAGTCCCCCGGCACCCACGGCCGCGCTCGCGGTGCTCTTGGCGGCCAGCGTTGGCAGCAGCGTGCCGACCCGGTACGTGACCGCCTGCGCGCCCGCCTGCGGCTCCGGTCCGAGCAGTTCGCGCAGTTCGCGCCAGAAGCCGTTGGGTGCCGACCGGTAGCGGATCACCATGCTGCCGAGCGCGCCGTTGGCGCCGATGTATTCGGTATCGTGGATGTCGTTCGTGCGCTTCAGGCTCCGGATGCCGGAGCCGTCATACTGGATCTGGAATGCCCGGTTGGAAAGCTCGGCCGCCGTGGCCGCAAGCCCCGGCAGCATCAAACCCAAAACGGCAAGGCAGGTGCAAACGCGTCGAAGTTGAACCATGGTTGTTTCCCCTGATAAGAACCGGTTGAAGGATTTCAAAACCGAGAACATCCACAGATGGGCACAGATGAGCACAGATGAAGGCCAATAACTCATCAGACCTTAGGAGGAAAGCAAAAGAGCACTTCATCTGTGTCCATCTGTGCACATCTGTGGATCAGCTTTAATGAGTTGGTCCGCTTATCCTTGTTTTGGTTGCAGCCTGATCGCGCCGAGGAATCCGTGGCGTTTGTGTTTTTGATCATTTCTTGATGGATACATTCGCAATTACTTATGATCGCATGGATACTTCTTCTTTGTGACAGGATTCGCCATGTTGCCGGCCTTGCGGTCGCCTGGCGCATTTCGGATTCTCTCTATTTCCTCTTTGTTCAGCTTGTCCAGGATAGCGAGCATCTCTTCGGCCCGCGCTGTGTCACCCCGCCGGCGGTAGGCCGCTGCCAGGTTGGAATAGATCGCGGAGTTTTTCGGAGCGAGTTCCCGAGCCACATTCAGTTGCGTGATGGCATCGTCCATGCGGCCTTCCATCAGATACAGCTTGCCGAGAGACATCCGCGCGCTGACATACGTGGGGCTCAGCACGACGGACTGCTCCAGAGCGGCACGGGCGTCGGCGAAATCCTGGCTGCGCGGTTCGACCCCGGAGAGGATCACTGCCTCGCCATAGAGCGCCAGCAGCATGAAATGCTGTTTCCCTTTGTTGATGCCCTCGCGGGCGATGCGCACGGCTTCATCGACGTCGCTCTCGAAGATTTTTTTCTGCGCTGCTGCAATGTAAGCGACGTCCGTGCCCGGCGCCAGTTTAGGCACCTTTTCAAGTTCCTTCATAGCGTCTTCGACAAAGTCCAATTGAGCAAGCAGAATACCGTGTTCAAAGACGAGGGATCCCGAGCGCGGCAGACGCTTCAAACCGGCCTCAGCAACCTTGAGGCCCATGTCGTTGTAGCCGTGGCTCATGCACGCTTCGACGATGTAGAGATAGAGCTTCTCGTCATTCGGCGTCAATCGGGCCGCCCGTTCGAAAGCGGCGAACGCCTCCTCCGGCTGCCGGTTGCCGATCAGCGACTGAGCCAGCAGGTTCTCGACGTTGGCGTTGTTGGTCCCGTTTGAACGCAGCGCATTCAGCGACTCAATGGCCAGCTGGTATTGCCCGGTACCGACGTAGCAGAGCGCCAGGTTGAAATTGAGCGCGGACGCGTCCTGGACCTGCCCTTGTGCGGCCTGGAAGTGTGGGATCGCTTCACTGAACTTTCCGCTGCGCGTGAGCGCAATGCCCCTCTGCAGCTCTGCTTCCGCGGCGGCTCCTTGGCGGCCGGACCCGCTGCGCTGGGCATATATGGGCACGGCCAAGCCGGCCAGGGTGAACCATATTACGGCCGCGATCAGCGCCAATCGCATCATTGAAAATTCGAAATTCGAAATTCGAAATTCGATATTGAAAGCCAACAATCTGGAATCTCGAATCTGGAATCTCGAATTTCTATCAGAGGTTTCGCAACAGAACGCGGTTACACCCATTTGCCCTCTCCTTCGACGATGGTGATGTAGCGATCGATCGGCGGATTGGCGAACCGCTCGACCTTATCGGAGGGCGGGGGCCATTTTACTTCGATCCAGTCTATTTTGGTCCGCGGACCCAGGCCGAGCACGGCGCGCGGGTCATGAGCGGAAAGAAAGCCGCCTCGGCCGACGAGCCAGCTGTGGCGCTGGAAGTCTCCCGATCGCCAGGTAATCTTCGCCCCGATGGCGTCCGGATTGGCTTTGCGGCCCCTGAGCCGCACGCCGAGCCAATGGTTCTGCCGGCCGGCGTTGTTCCGCAGCAGGATCGGCGGGCCGTCGTTGGTAGAGATTAGCAGATCCACCGAGCCATTGTTGTCGAAATCGCCGAGCGCCAGCCCGCGCGAGCCAAGGTCTTTGGCAAATATCGGCCCGCTTTGCGCGCTGACGTTCTGCCAGCGCCCGCCGGCGTTGCGAAAAAGAAGCATCGGCTCGTTATACTTCACATCGGGGATGCGTTGTTGCACGACCGTGTCCACATGCGCATTGCACAGAATCAGGTCCACGTCGCCGTCGTTATCGTAATCAAAGAGGCGGCTCCCCATGCCACTCATAAGCATGGTGGCCGCGCCGATTCCGGAAGGGATGGACAGGTCGTCGAAGGTCTCGTTTTTCAGATTCCGATAGAGCGAGAACATCTCGTGGTCTATGGTGGTGAGGAAGAGGTCGATCCAGCCGTCCTGGTCGAAGTCGGCGGCGTCCACACACATGCTGGAGCGGGCCACGCCCATGACATTGTAGGCGACGCCGCTGAGCGGACCTATGTCTTCGAATTTGCCCTTGCGGTTGGCGAAGAGGAAGGCGGGGAGTTTGTCGTTGGAAACGAGCAGGTCCATCCAGCCATCGTTGTTGATGTCGGCGGCCACGACTCCCCAAGCCTTGGCCTCTTTGAGGATTCCCACTTCGCGGCTGACGTCGGTAAAGGTGCCGTCGCCGTTGTTGTGGAAGAGCCGGCATGGCAGCCCCGGATAGGCGGTCGGCATGCAGTAGGCACGCAGGGACGGGGTGCCGCAATAGACGTTTTTCGCCTTGCTGAATTCCAGGAACTCGCAGACAAACAGGTCGAGGCGGCCATCGTTGTCGTAATCGAACCAGACGGCGCTTGTACTCCAGCCCGGCGCGGCCACGCCGGCTTTGTCGGTCACGTCCGTGAAAGTGCCGTCCCCATTGTTGTGATAGAGGACGTTGCGCGGGTACTGCGTGACGTACAAGTCGGGAAACCCGTCGCCGTCGTAATCCCCGACGGCGACGCCCATCCCGTACGCAGTGCCGAAGGCGCCGGAGCGTTCGGTCACATCGGTAAACGTGCCGTCGCGGTTGTTGTGATAGAGCGCGTTGCGCAGCGGCCGGGGCGGATCGTAGAAGTCGCATTTGCCGCTGTTGACCAGGTAGATGTCCATCCAGCCGTCGTTGTCGTAGTCGATCCACGCACATCCGGCACCGAGCGATTCAGGCACGTACATTTCAGGTGTCAGTCCCGCGACATGAACCCAATGAATTCCGCTTGCGGAAGAGGGAATCTCTTCAAACGCCGGCGGCGTCTGCGGCGCAGGGAATACGTCCCGGAGGCCGCGGGGCAACACGGCGGCCAGCCCGGCCTGGCCGATCCGGCGAAGAAAGCGGCGGCGTGATCTAGAGTAGGAGCTCATTGGGATCGACGCATCCATTAGGGAGTTCACCAGGGCACTCGGGCGCTGGTTGGTCGGCACATGCCGACTTTTTCTTTGCGAGGGCTTCCCGTTGAAGTTGCAGCTCGCGATCCGCGGCCGACTTGTTGCCGGTGCGGGAGTATGCGATGGCAAGCTGATAATGTCCTGCCGGGTCGTCCGGCACGGCCTTGGCGTAGCGCTCCAGCGGCGCGATGGCATCCGCGTATTTGCCTGCCGCATTGAGGGACTGGCCGAGCCCGAGGTAAGCCTCAAGGAAGCCGACGTCCAATTGCGAGGCGCGCGTAAAGAGCCGGATGGCTTCGTCCCATGCGCCGGCCCGGCGTGCGATCTCCCCGAGTGCGAACATGGCTGCTGCGCTCTTGGGGTTGATTTCGAGTTCAGCCTCCAATTCCTTTTTCGCCTCCGCAGCGCTCTCTGCGCTCGACGACGTGTCGAGAAGAATACTGGCGATGCGGAAGTGAAGACCCGGCACCTTCGGATCCTGCGCCAGGATGTTACGGTAGGCCTCAATCGCCTCCTTCCACCTCTGCTTCGATTCGAGCGCCTCAGCATTGAGCCTGCCCACCTGCGGCGATTTGGGGAATCGCTGGGCCAGATCCTGTGCCGCGCGATCGGAGAGCTGGGCAAAGATGCGGGCGGCGGTGTAGAGCATTTCCGGATCGTCAGGGAAATCGCGGCGCAACAGCACCAGTGCGTTCAAAACAGCAGGCGTATCGTTCACGCTCATGCCGCAGTTCACCGTGGCAAAGGCGGAAAGATAGCGAAGATGCTTGTCCGACAGGGCTTGCGTATTGCGCTTCAGAACCGGGAGGGCCTCGGCGCAGTGGCCGCTTTCCGCCAGGCTCAGAGCTTGGCGGGTGGATTCCGCAGGGTCGGCGGCTTGGGGTTTCGCGGCAACTTGGGCTTCCGCTCTCGCGGCGGCTAGACTGCAGGCGAGCGCGACCGTTATCATCGCGTGCGGAAAACTCCACATCGTTGGCCCTCGAGCGCCCGAGATCCCGGGCTAGTGTGTATCAATATGAGGATTCGATTCTAAAATATACTTAGGGCGTCCGCAAGAATATCCGGCACGGGGCTCGGCCATTATCGCAAGTCCGTCAGTAAAAGGGGGAGTTCTCAAGCCAAACGTCGCAGCACCAATGCGGCGCAGAGCGCAGACTCAACCTTTGCTATGTCCGTCCGCGCCATGATTCCGAGTTTTCTCCCGATGATCTTTTTGTCGACGGACAGAATCTTAGAAACGCGCACAGTGCTAGCGTACAGAAGTTTCAGGGACTGCCATTCCCGAATCGGGCAGTCCCCGGGGCCGGGTTTGGTGTGATAGCGCGGCTGGCTGCTGATCGGACAGACGATTACGTCCGGAAGGGTGCCATGAAAAGAGGGGTTGCTGATGATCAGGGCAGGCCGCGGCTTTGTACCGATCCCGTTGGAAAAGGGCACGTTGACCACCACTACCTCACCACGATTATAGATAGTCATAGAGCGCATCGTCTTCTCCCACCCAGGCTTCCTGCAGACGGGTCTCGGCAAGATGCTTCCAGCCCAACTCTTCCAGGTCCTTTTCGCCAATCGTCTGGATCAGTGCGTACGGTTTGCCATGATGAGTCACGATGATCGGCTCCCCGGTTTTTTTCGCCTGCGCCAGATACTGAGAGAGCTGGTTTTTGACCTCAGCAACGCTCGCAAATCGCATTAGCGCCTCCGGACAAATATAGCCATAAGTGTAGCCAGCCAAATCTGAGAGGTCAATCGCCAACGCCGGGTGAAAATTTCGAGGGACAGGTTAATTAATTCCCAAACTCCAAGTCGAGCAGTAGCAAACAAGCAGCCGAGGAATTCAGAAGTTGAGTTGCCCGTCCCCCGAATGCTCCAACCGCGGGGTACGAGCATCAATCGGCTGGCAAAGGAGCTCCGGGTTCCAGCCAATCGGCTGAGTCAGATTGTTCGAGGGAAACGCGGAATCACTGCCGACACATCATTGCGTTTGGCGCGCTGCTTCGGGTTTTCATCTGAACCGGTTCAATATGCAAGCTCACTACGACCTCGAAGTCATCCGGCGCCAATCGATTGAGAAAATTGAGAGAGAGGTCAAACCGCGCGCGGCGCTCTCATCCCTTCTATCCACAATCCAAGTTTCCGAGTATCCCACTTTACGACCAAAGCCCTCCCTCTTCCGCCGTATTTCATTGATTTTTTGAATTTCGCGGGGTTGGGTAATCCAAGGAAGATCAGAATCCAAACATGATCCCAATGAGGAAATCGAATTGATCACGAGAGGATTTCACCGTTTCCCCAGAACGGTTGTCCAAGGGGACTCCTGGGGACCAGTAGGGATCGCGGAATGCATCGGAATTCCATCGGGTATAGCGCATCTGCGGCAAAACTCGGATCTTCCAAATTCTTGTTTCTATCCCGATTCCCGCCACTCCACCCCAGTTGTTTTTTGTGCGAAGCTCACGCGCTGAATCGAGCTGTTGCTGAGAGTAATACGTCGGGGTGATAGCCGATTCGTAGATAGAGTGAAGATTGTACAAATGCCTAAAAGTGACTCCTGCGGTTACTATGGGAGATATCCGTGCTGAAAATACCCGATACCTTGCGACCAGCGGAAACTCCCAAGAATCTGTTACGGTTTTGTCCCGTGCACTAACGTTAACGACTTGCCAGAACATGCGATAACC
Organism: Acidobacteriota bacterium; assembly: GCA_049511215.1. GTDB lineage: Bacteria > Acidobacteriota > UBA6911 > UBA6911 > UBA6911 > JAFNAG01. The sequence continues at coordinate 6,982 of JBEKYG010000046.1, forward strand.
AGTATGCCGGTATAAGGCATCAAATTCGACCGTAAGTCTTGTTCTAAGACGCAGTTCGATGGCAGGCCCGACGACATAGGGCTTTGATTCCGAATACCAAACGGGCCAATGATTTGAGTTAGACCAGATGGGATCTGTGAGCGGAACGCCCCCCATCACTCCGGCTGAGAGCGATTGAGCAAATCCTGTGTCGCACGGGATGCTGGCCAAAAGAACTATGAATAAGACCGAGGCTTTCATAATCAAACTTTCTTGACTAGCATTAAGACGTTATCCGCCATCTTTTCTTAGATTGTGGACGGTGTCATCAGTTTCATCATTGTGACTGCCGCACATGAACTGGCTAAATGTGAAGCTTGAGGGAGTCGATGCGCCTTCATGGCCGTAATACGGGTTTATCGTACAAGTGGCCCAGGCCCGCCTCGCAAATCCCTCGAAAGCCAGCATCGAGCCCAAGCTCGAAAAAGACGTGATGCGCCAAATAATTCTGCCAGTGCCACCCAAAATTTGCGTATCGGCACTGATCGACCTGGGCTAAGATCGACACATTACTCTTTTCCAGACTTCTGGGGTTGACGCGTTCCGGGACCGCTGGATTCTTTGGAGGGTATGATTCATGAAGGGGAGGTGGTGATATGGAAGAGAAGCTGAGCAGGCGCGATTTCCTTGGGACCATGGGATCTGCGGCAGCGGCCTCGGTGGTGTTGACGCCGCTGGTCCAGAGCGTGCCGGCGGCGCAAAACACACGAGGCGCGGCGGCGGCCTTAAGCAAAACGACCCCGTACAGAAAGGTGGTGCTCGAGCCCTTCGATTACGCCGGCGTCACACTGCGCCAGAGCCTCTGGCAGCGCCAAGCCATCTCTGGCCGCGATCTCTACTTTGGTCTCTCCAATGACGACATCCTGCACGGCTATCGCGTGGCGGCCGGCATGGCCAACGCGCCCGGCAGGGCCCTTGGCGGCTGGTGCAGCCCCAATTCCAACACCGTCTTCGACCAGTGGCTCCAGTCCATGGCGCGCATGCAACGCGCTTACGGCGACAAAGATTTGCTGGAGAAGGCCAACATCCTGGTCAGCGAATACGCCAAGTGCTGGCCGGGCATGTCCGGCGGCGCTGGGCGCGGCGGTGCGACCGGCGGCCTGAGCCATTATCCCTATGAGAAGCTGGTCGGCGGCCTGCTCGACATGCACCATTACGGCGGCCACCCTGATGCCCTGGCGCTGTGCGACAAAATCACCCAGGCCGCCGTGCCGGCCTTCAATCGCGACCGCGTGGCGGCCAATCGCGAGCCTTGGGAATTGCACTCCGGCCGCCCCGGCGAGTGGTACACGATGGCGGAGAACCTTTACCGTGCCTATCAACTCACCGGCAACTCGATGTACCAGGAGTTCGCCGACGTCTGGCTCTATCCGGCCTATTGGGACAAGTTCGCCGAGACGGCTGATCCCAAGGACGCCCAGGGCGTGCACGCTTACAGCCATTGCAACACCTTCTCGAGCGCGGCGCTGGCCTACGACGTGACGGGCGACGAGAAGTATCTGCGCATACTCAAGAATTTCTACGACTGGATGCAGAAACGCCAGACCTACGCCACCGGTGGCTATGGCCCCGACGAGCGCTTCGTATACTCCGACGGCGCGCTGGGCGATTCGCTGGAAGTCTACTCGGCCAGCTTCGAATGTCCCTGCTGCTCGTGGGCCGCCTTCAAGGTCTCGAAATACCTGATGATGTACACTGGCGAGGCGCGCTATGGCGACTGGATCGAGCGGCTGCTCTACAATGGCGTCGGTGCGGCGCTGCAGATCAAGGATCGCGGCACGCACATGTATTACATGGATTATCACCTCGGCTCCGACCTGAAATATTATTCGCGCAATGCGTTCACCTGCTGCTCGGGCACGTATTTCCAGAACATCACCGAGTATTCGAACCTCGTTTATTTCAAGGACGCCAAAGGGTTCTACGTCAACCTTTACCTCCCCTCAGAGGTGGAGTGGAAAGGCCCGGCAGGCACTGTCAAGGTGGTGCAGACGACGGAATATCCCGAAACGGATACCAGCACGCTCAAGCTGACGATGGAGCAGCCGGCGACGTTCGCGCTCAAACTGCGCGTGCCGGGCTGGTCGAGGGGCATGACCATCAAGGTCAACGGACAAGCACAAACGGTGGACATCAAGCCGGGCCAGTGGACCACGGTCAGCCGCGAGTGGAAGTCGGGCGACACGGTGGAGATCACGATCCCCCTGCACTTCCGCCGCGTGCCGATCGATGAACAGCATCCCAATCGCATTGCCATTGTGCGCGGGCCCGTGGTTTACGGACAGGAGGATCCGCACAAGTGGTTGTCGGATATCCCGGCGAGCAACGACGAACTGGACAAGCTGATGAAGCCGCTGGCGAACGACCCGGCGATCTTCCAGATCGACAACGAGCCGGTGGTGCAGCAGCGCAACGCCTTCAAGCCGTTCTACCGCTTCGTCGAGCTGGAGCGCTACCGGATGTACTTCGATCCCAAGTTCCGCCGCGTGCTGTGGTGAAAAGCCTTGTGGTGTGCGGCGGTAAGGACGAAATCGGGGACAGGCCTGTCCCCGATTTCGAAAACCGAGTGAGCATCCTGGACCTGGACTTGGGCCTCAACGTAGACGTGGACGGTCTGGTCCGAGGTAAGCTTTCCAGACGTAGCATTTACCAGATGGCCTGTTTATGTTTGTTGTCCACGTCCAGGTCTACGTCCAGGTCGAAGTCCAAGTCCCGGACAGAGGATTAAGAAGTTTTGCGAGAAAAACCAGGCAGGAAAAGGAGACGATTCTGTGAGCGATCTCGCGAAATGGAAGGTCCGCGGTTCTGTGCAAACTCTGAGGGTTGAGTTTGCTGAATGGGATTTGAATCAAGGAGATTGGAATCTCCCTCGGTCGAGCTCGTCGGTTGTCTTCCGTGTCGATGGGAAGATCAGCAAGGCGGATTACCACAATGCCGACGGATCGGTTTCTCTTTCAAACTACCTGTACGACGGAGAAGGCCGGCTGACAGAGATTCAGTTCCGGACAAATGACCTGTCTCTGCACCGGACCCTCTACTCCTACGACGACGCCGGACGGCAGGTCCGGACAGCTATTGTGAATCCGGACGGTAGCCAGCGAGATTCCGAGGCCTGCTACTACGAAGGCAGCGGCCGGAAAGCGAAGGTGCACTTCCTCGATCCTCAGATGGCAAATGTGGCGTGCATGTACGGTGTGGAAGGCAGTGAACAAGCCTACGGGGCCCCTGGGGCAACGACAATGACAACCGTATATGATGAGAATGATCGGCCTGCCGAAGTTCTCTTTCACGATGCGCTCAACAGACTACTCCAGCAAATCACCATTATCAGAGACGATGCGGGAAGATTGGCAAGCGAGGAGATGCGCTTGCACGGGCAAGTCCCGTTCCCGGAATTAGACGAGAAACTCGAGAGTTCCTCGCCGGGAGATCGCGCCAGGGTTAACGCAATGCTCGCGCAGCTGCTCGGCCCTGCTCAGACATTCTCAAAAACTACGTACACCTACGACGACAAAGGCCGGCTTTTGGAACGGAACATAAGCATGTTGAGCCTCGGTGGGGACCGAACCACGTTCCGTTACGACGAACACGACAACCCGATTGAAGAAACCTGTGAACATAACTCTCAGGAGAAGGATATCGACGAACAGGGAGAATTGCGCACTATCGCGCGACCCTCTCACACACAACAATTCCGCCTCCAGTATCAATACGACGGGCGGGGAAACTGGACGGAACGCGTTACCTGCTCCCGGATGGAACCGGACCCCGACTTTCAGCGTTCCCACGTCGAGCGCCGGGAAATCACTTATCACGAGGATTAATAATAAATGGGTGACGTCCCACCTTAACCATTTTTCCCGTATTGGTCAAAATCGGTTAACGGGTGACGTGCCTGTGGAGTGGACCCGATTTCCGGCCCTTCTTTGATCGCCAATGGGTTATGTACGAGAACCCCACTATACATCCGCGACGCCAACCAGGCAGAGTTAAGGCCTTGCCTTTTGAATAGCTTACGGAAAATCGCCCCCGGTTTTATTCAGTTTAGAAATGCATAGGCAATCATTCCCAGATCGATCATTGCCACCCAATTTTCGCCCAGCTGACCCGAAGATGCCTTGAGCTGCTGGCCCTGAAATGCTGTAGAATGTGCTCATGAAGCCGCGGATTTACGCAGACACGTCAGTTCTTGGGGGATGTGCTGACGAGGAGTTTCGTGATGATTCCCAACGTGCAATAGATGCATTTATAGCGGGCTCATTCATTCTGGTATTGTCTGAGCTTACGCTGCGCGAACTGGAACCAGCCCCGGAAGCAGTTATTCAAGCCGTGGCGGAAATCCCGGAACGGCACATTGAGATTGTTGCGGTTTCCGCCGAAGCCGAGAAACTCGCTGACGCATATGTCCGGGAGGGGGCAATCAGCGCTGCGATGCGAGCTGACGCTCTGCATATCGCCCTTGCTACGGTGGCCAGGGTTGACGTCCATGTCAGTTGGAACTTCAAACACATCGTCAACCTGAAACGGATTCATGCATACAATGCGGTAAACCTCAAAAGAGGTTACCCTCTTCTGGAGATTCGTACTCCTAGGGAGGTGCCCGGTGACGATTAGCCATCAATCAAAAACCTTCGATTGCGTGCAAAACATGCGGCAGGTCCGCGACAAGCTCAGCAAAGAGATTGAGGGCTTGAGCCACGAGGAGCTCAACCGGTGGCTTCGATCCCAAAGTTACACTCATCCATTTCTGCGGCGCCTTGCACACAGGGTTGCCCAGCAGGAGGAGTCGGTGGGCGAAGCCTCGCCTCGCCGCTGACCTTCATTTAACGACTCGCGGAGATTTGGATCCACCGTTATGCGCAGAGTTTTGTCCGGTTTTTCCACTTATCGCCCGCGTGACCCAACACAGTGAGTCTGTAACTTCCCAGATCGCGACTTTTGGGGAACTGAGAAGAAGATCTGTCGGACCCGTCCGCTTCAGATCCGTGGCCAAAAATTGTATCATTCGCTCCAGACAAGTCTTGGGTTGGCCGCGGAACATCCTACAAGCCGTGGGAGGCCGTGACTGGGAGGTAAGCGATGCTAAGCATTAATTTGGTTCCTCTGCTGGGGGGCTCCCTCTTGGTCTCCGCAACCCTCATAATCGTTAGCAAGCGGCGGGTGGGAGTTGCGGGCTCGGCCGCGGCGATTATCGCCCTATGTTTGGTTCTCGCATTCGTGGAATTCCGCGATCTCAGCACCGGTGCCGCAGTCCGTCAGGCGGTCCAGTATTGGCTGATATTTCTATGTGTGCCAAGCGCGGTGGTGTTTGCCCTTTCGCGTTCGGGTTTGTTGCGCCGCCGTGCCTGGTTGCTGCTGCTTGCTGGACCGATTTCATTTGTCTTAACTATTGTGGTTGTGGTCAGCGTTCTCCACATGTTTTTCCCATCAGTTCTTTCGCCGTAACATCAACATAGAAATCGGGGACAGGCTTTCACCATTTTCAGAACTGGTGAAAGCCAGTAGCCTGTCCCCGATTTCGCCGATTTCCCTTGGGGGAGCACCAACAGAGGTTACAGGCAAGGATAAAGTGGCACATCAATCGGAGCGAAGCGAGTCGATCGGATCAACCTCGCTGGCCCGGAACGCGGGCCCGCAGCAAGCCGCGAGCGCGCAGACAAGCAGCAGCGCCGTGGCGCCGCTGAACGCCAGGTAGTCGATTCTCGGGGTGTCGTTCAACTGCGCCTGCAGGATACGGCCCGCGAAGGAAACCC
>JBEKYG010000047.1:0-12677 GCA_049511215.1 Acidobacteriota bacterium
TGTCAGCGGGGACGAGGCAACCTATGCGTTGTCGACGGCGGCAGACATGGAATATGAAGCATATCAGGGGATCACCTTCCCGGGTCTCTACGCCCTGATGGCTCAAGCTCATATGTGCCGCTACGGGACCACTCGGGAGCAACTGGCGCATGTGGCCGTGAAGAACCACAGGCATGGCGCAATGAACCCGGTCGCGCAGTATCGTAATGAAATTACCGTGGAGGAGGTGCTGGGGTCGGTGATGGTAGCGGATCCCCTGCACATCCTGGATTGTTCTCCAATCACGGACGGGGCCGCCGCCGTTGTGCTTTGCCCGCTGGAAATGGCCCGGAGGATATCGAGAAAGCCCGCGGTGAAGGTGCTCGCCTCGACTCAGGCGTCGAGCACAATCGCTCTGCATTCGCGCAAGGATCTGACCGCGTTGGAGTCAACCACCAAAGCTGCCGAGATCGCCTACAAGATGGCCGGTAAGGGTCCCGGAGACCTGCATGTGGTCGAAGTGCATGATTGCTTCACCATCGCCGAGATCATGGTGATCGAGGCCCTCGGCATCGTGGAGCGGGGCAGGGGCGGCCAGGCAGCTGAAAGCGGGATGACTGCGCTCGGAGGCAAAATTCCAGTAAACACCAGCGGAGGTCTGAAATCCAAAGGGCATCCCGTCGGCGCCACCGGCGTTGCCCAGATAGTTGAAATCACCAGGCAGCTCCGCGGCGAGGCCGGCGCCCGTCAAGTAAATGGGGCAAGAGTGGGACTGACCCAGAATATGGGAGGAACCGGCGGCAGCAGCGTCGTACACATCTTTGAGGTGGCGTAGCGTTTCCATCCGGACGCCGAGCTCGTCCCGGCAGCGGGACACGCTTGTTGAGATTTATTAATAATCAGTTCATAAATAGGCGGACATTTGGTCAAAAAATGAGAATCTGGACGGAGGTCGTGTTCGCTTTGGGTGGCGACCATCGGTATCGGCATCGGGGTCGCAATCGCAGTCGCTATCGGCTTTTGCAGACCCACAAAACCGATAGCGACTGCGATTGCGACTGCGATACCGATACCGACCCCGAGGGATATGGTGTTCGCCCCTCTTTTTGATGCCGCCAAATGTTGACTTACTTATGAACTGATTGGTATGAGGAGGTTCATTGGCTATGGCCAATCCGGCAAGATATTGGAGAGAGATCCCACAGCGCTATCGCCTCGAGGCAGGGAAGTGCAAGTCCTGCGGCGAAATCTACTTTCCGCCGCGGCTGATCTGCGCAAGATGCCGATCGCGGCAGTTCGAGACCGTAAAGCTCAATGACGAAGGGCATCTCGTCACCTATACCATCATCCGGGTCGGGCCGTCCCAGTTCGCGGATCAAACACCCTATGCCGTGGGCATCGTGGAACTGGACGGCGGGGGTCGCATCACCACCCAGATCGCGGATGTCGCCTTAGACAAGCTGGCCGTGGGACAAAGGGTGCGCGTGGAATTCCGCAGAATCCAAAAGGATGGGGATGCGGGCCTCCTTTGCTACGGCTACAAGTGCGTGCCAGCCTGAACATGTTTCGGATAGAATCCAAAGTAAATCCACAATCCGGAGAGTTCCAGGAAAACGCCGCGGCCATGAAGGCTCAGGTGGAGGAATTCAAACACAAACTCGCCGCTGTGAAGCGAGGCGGCCCCCCTGCAGCCCTCGAGAAGCACAAATCCCGCGGAAAATTGAGCGCCCGCGAGCGCCTCGACCTTCTCTTCGACCACAACACCCCCTTCCTGGAATTCAGTTCCCTGGCCGCCTACGGGCTGTACAACAACGAAGCCCCAGGTGCGGGAATCATCACCGGTGTTGGGGTGGTACACGGCAAGGAAGTTCTGGTGGTGGCCAACGATGCTACCGTCAAGGGCGGGACCTATTTCCCGGAAACCATCAAGAAGCATGTGCGCGCTCAGGAAATCGCACTGGAAAACCGCCTCCCTTGCATTTACCTCGTGGACTCCGGCGGCATCTTCCTCCCCCTGCATACCGGAACATTTCCGGATAAGGACCATTTCGGACGTATCTTTTACAACCAGGCCCGTCTCTCCGCTTTGGGTATTGCCCAGATTTCGGTGGTCATGGGCTCCTGCACCGCCGGCGGCGCCTATGTGCCTGCGATGAGCGATGAAACCGTAATCGTCAAAGGTCAGGGAACGATCTTCATCGGCGGACCTCCTTTGGTCAAGGCCGCGACCGGCGTGGATGTCACTCCCGAGGAGCTCGGCGGGGCGGATGTACATTGCCGTATCTCCGGCGTTTCCGATCACTATGCCGTCAATGACCAGCACGCCATAGAGATCACCCGCAACATCATTCAGAACCTCCCAGTACCGCAAAAATTCCCCGTCGAGCTGAGTGAGCCCGAAGAGCCGGCCTACGATCCCCAGGAACTTTACGGCGTGATCCCCAGGGACCTCAGGAAATCCTTCGATATGCGCGAGGTCATTGCCCGGATCGCGGACGGCAGTCGTTTCCATGAGTTCAAAGAACTCTACGGGCCCACCCTGGTCTGCGGCTACGCCCGCATCATGGGCTATCCGGTAGGGATTGTAGCGAACAACGGTGTTCTCTTTTCGGAAAGCGCTCAGAAGGGCGCGCATTTTGTGTCGATGTGCGCCGTGCGCAAGATCCCGCTTCTTTTCCTGCAAAACATCACCGGCTTCATCATCGGCCGCCAGTACGAGCACAGGGGCATCGCCAAAGACGGCGCGAAGATGGTCCATGCCGTGGCCAATGCCCAGGTACCCCGGTTTACCGTCATCATCGGCGGGTCCTACGGCGCCGGCAACTATGCGATGTGCGGCCGCGGATATTCGCCTCGCCTCCTCTGGATGTGGCCAAATGCCAAGATTGCCGTCATGGGCGGAGAACAGGCGGCTTCCGTGCTCTTGCAGGTAAAGATGGAAAGCCTCAAGGCCAAGGGGCAAATCATGAGCGAGGCCGAGCAGGCGCAATTCAAAGCTCCCATTTTGGCTAAATACGAAGAGGAGACCAACGCTTACTTCAGCACTTCCCGGCTGTGGGATGATGGTATTCTGGATCCCATCGACACGCGCACTGTTATTGGATTGGGCATCTCGATGGCCCTGAACGCGCCTATCCCCGAGCATCAATTCGGCGTATTTCGCATGTGACCAACCAGACAATCCCTGGAGCGGCAATGCCACAACCAGATTAACCGCCAAGACCCCAAGACGCAAAGACGCCAAAACAATAATTATAATTTTTGGCGTCTTGGCGTCTTGGCGACCTGGCGGTTAAGAGTCCTATCCGAGAAGAGGATGAAATGTTCCGGAAGATCCTGATCGCGAATCGCGGAGAGATCGCGCTGCGAGTGATCCGCGCGTGCCGGGAAATGGGCATTGCGACGGTTGCCGTGTACTCCGCGGTGGACCGGGGCGCGCCTCATGTGCACACTGCCGACGAGGCGATGTTCATTGGCCCGCCTCCTCCTCTGGAGAGCTACCTGAACATCGACGCCATTTTATCCGCGGCTCAAAACACCGGCGCCGAGGCCATCCATCCCGGCTACGGTTTCCTGGCTGAGAATCCGCGGTTCGCCAGGCGCTGCGAGGAATCCGGCATCGCGTTCATTGGCCCGGGTTCCAGGGCGCTGGCCTTGGTGGGGGACAAGGTCGCTGCCCGCAAGGCAGCAGCCGGCATCAAGGCTCCCCTCATTCCCGGGATGATGGCCGCAGGCCGATCGTTGCGCGAGTTCGAGGAGACGGTGGCCCGAATCGGCTACCCGGCCCTCGTCAAAGCCTCCGGCGGGGGCGGTGGCAAGGGCATGCACATCGTCCGCTCACCCAAGGACCTCAACTCCGCCATCGAGACCAGCCGGCGCGAGGCCCGCTCGGCTTTCGGAGACGACTCGGTCTACCTCGAGAAATGCCTCGAGCAGCCGAGGCACGTGGAGTTTCAAGTTCTCGCCGACCAACACGGAGGGATGGTGCATCTCTTCGAGAGAGAATGCTCCATCCAGCGACGCTACCAGAAAATCCTGGAGGAAACGCCGTCGGTTGCACTGGATGATGACCTGCGGCAACGAATGGGCGAGACGGCCGTGGCGATCATGCGCGCCACCGATTATACCAATGCCGGCACGGTGGAGTTTCTCCTCGACAATGATAGGAACTTTTATTTCCTGGAGGTCAATGCCCGAATCCAGGTGGAGCATCCAATCACCGAGATGGTCCTGGGCATCGACCTGGTCAAGCAGCAGATCCGCATTGCTGCCGGCGAGAGGCTGCCCTTCAAGCAGAAAGACCTGAAGCAGCGTGGTCATGCCATCGAATGCAGGATTTACGCGGAAGACCCCGAGCAGAACTTCCTTCCGAGTCCGGGCAAGATCCTGTTGGTGGAGGAACCCAAGGGCCCAGAAATTCGTTGTGATTCCGGCATATACTCCGGGATCGAAGTAACTTCCTACTACGACCCGATTCTCTCCAAACTGATCGTGCGCTCCGAGGACCGGGAAAGCGCCCGGAGGCGGATGATTTCGGCTCTGAACGACTACATCATCCTCGGGATCCCAACGACGATTGGGTTTCTGGCAGATGTGGTGGCCCATCCTGAATTTGCCGCCGGCCGGACCCATACCCACTTCATTGGGCAACATTTTTCGAACTGGAACCAATCCAGCGGCACCGACAACCTTCTCGCCATTGCTCTCATCGCCGGGGCGCTCGCCTGCTCCCAAGCAACCGGAGCCGGCATCGATGGCCGGCCGCGGAAAAAACCGACTCCTTGGCAGACCACGGGAAAATGGACCATTGGTGGAACCTAGCATGGACTACGAGTTTTTTGTCGACGGAAAAGCCCACAAGATTTCTTTAGAACAAGGTGAGGGAAAGCTTGTCGCCACGCTGAACGGCATCCGGATCGAGCCCGACATTTACCGGGTTTCCCCGCGGGCCGTCTCCCTGTTGGTGGACGGGAAGGCCTACCTGGCATATGTGGCAAAGCATGGAGCGAAAACTTTCGTGGCAATCAAGTCAAGCCGATTCTGCCTGGAAGAACCTGCACAAGACAGCGCGGCGGTTCGCCGACAGGAAGGTGCGGCGGATAAGGCCGATGGAACCATCAAGGCTCCGATGCCCGGTTTGGTGATCAAGGTCGATGTTGTGGAGGGAAGCGAGGTCGGCCCCGGTGACAGCCTGGTCGTGGTCGAAGCCATGAAGATGGAACACGAGATGCGCGCTCCCTTCAAGGCTACTGTCGAAAAAGTCCATGTCAAAGCAGGACAGCAGGTCGATACCTTCCAGCCCCTAATAGAACTGAAGCCCATTCAAGCAGAGCGCAACCAAGGATAGGATGAAACCGGAGGAGCTGCAGCGGATCCTAAGGAACGATATTAACGATCTCGACAGCTTCACCGCCGCGATCAAGGGGTTCTTGAGCACCCTGAGCCTTTCGGCCTCTCCGGTCGAGTGACCCCGCAGGTCAGCACCGTCTCTCCCGCATCATGTCGATCGCTATCGCGCATCCCCGTTCCGCACTGCGATTAGCGAATGAGCAGACTGCCATTCGTCATTCGTCTTCCCACCGCGGCTTGCGCTTCTCGACGAAGGCGCGGATACCCTCCTTACTGTCCGCACATGACCTAACCTCGGCCAGGGTCGATTCCAGATAGTCGAGATCCTCCGGCAGAGTCCGGTCCGCGACCCGCATGATGGCTTTCTTCCCCATGCGGAGGATACTGCTGCTTTTTTCGCTCAGTTTCCGGAGGAACCGGCCGGCTTCGATCTCGAACTGTTCACGTGGATACACGTGGTTGACGATTCCTGACTCCATTGCATCATCTGCCGATACCCGCTCCCCAAGGAATAGCAGTTCGGTCGCCTTCTTTCGCCCCACGTTCCGAAAAAGCAGTGCAAGAACCATCATGGGAAACATTCCAACCAGGATCTCGGGCGTCGAGAAGTGGATGTCATCGCAAGCAAGGGCAAGGTCGCATGCGAGCAGTATGCCGATGCCTCCGGCCATGACGTGCCCTCTGGCAAGTGCAACCGTGGGCTTTGGGCAGCTTAGAATTTCCAAAAGCAGCCTGCGGTAGTCGGTTCCGCGGAACACGCTGCCACTCGCCGCTTCTGAAAGGGCTGATTTCAAGTCGGCCCCGGCGGAGAAAACCTTGTCTCCGGCTCCTGTGATTGCGACTACTCGAATCGCCCGGTCCTCGGCAGCCCCATGGAATGCCCGCCTCAGTCCTTCGAGCACCGCTTGATTGAGCGCGTTCCTCTGATCAGGTCTGTTGATCGTGAGGCTCAGAATGCCTGACTCAAGGCCAGAGATTACTTCATCGGCCACGGCCTACTCCACCCGGACAGCTTGGACGCACTTGTTCAATCGAGAAAGCCACTCCTATACTCCACATATTTTCCACATATCAAATTATGTGGTCGTCCTCATTTCGAAATCGGGACGGGCATGGCGACGCGGAAACCGAGGACGAAGGCGGCTGCGGGAAAGCTATCCCGCGAAGCCGAACGGCACCTTTCGGCTGGACAGTTCCAGGCGCCGCCACGAAAAACGTGCCGCTGCCCTGCCGGCGGTCCTGTCGGGTCCGCCTGGTCTTTAGCATCGTATGGCCCGTATCGGTCCTGGCACCACTCCCAGACGTTTCCATGCATATCGTACAGACCCCATGGATTGGGCTTCTTCTGTCCCACGGGGTGAGCCGCACCTCCGGCGATCTCGCCAAACCACGCGTACTCAGAAAGGCGAGCTTCATCATTGCCGAATGAGTAGCGGGTTGTCGTCCCGGCGCGGGCGGCATACTCCCACGCCGCCTCCGTCGGCAACCGGAATCCTGCCCCCAGTTTCATCTGATTGAGCTTGGTCAGAAATTCCTGGCACGTTTCCCAGCGCGCGAAGTCCACCGGGCACGTCGCCCTTTCGATCTTGGTTGCCTCGCCCAGGACAACCGCATCGAACTGCTCTCGCGTGACTTCATATTTTCCCAGGTAAAAGGGATGCGTGATCTTCACCTTGTGGATGGGCTTTTCCCGGTCGTTTCCCTTCTCGCCCATTATGAAGGTGCCTGCCGGAATGAGGAGGAGTTCCATTTTGGCGCCCCCGCCGAGATCGATGCTCAGTTCCTTGTTTGAGCCGGGGTTCTGGCCCGAAGACACCCATCCGCATGCCATCCATGGGAGAGTCAAGATCCCTCTCATCGCCCCGCGCCGGCCCCATAACATGATGACCTCCATTCGAGCGTTACCGGGAGTTTACTGCGAATGAGTCCCCGAGTGTAGGCAAACAATTAAATTTGATGATCGGGTCAGATGCCCATTTCGATGATCGTGAACACCGTCGGAGCGAAGCGACGCCTTCCTCCATCACGATTCTGTTGTCGGCCCAGGTGAATTGGCGCAAAAAAAGGCTCGTGGCAAGAAGCCGCGAGCCTTTTTGTAGGTTCAAAAAACCCGGTGGGTTAGACCGTTATTCGCCGCGCAACGAGAATTTTGTTCTCGTTAGAAGCCAGAAGCCGGAAGCCAGAATCTCCATGTCGAGCTCAAAGCAGCTGGCGAGCCCAAGCACCGCACTAATCCCTTCTGGCTCCTGGCTCCTGGCTTCCATATCCCGCCACTTTTTGGCGGGATATCAAGGGCGCAGCCCTTGCCTAGTACATATCACCCATGCCGCCGCCCTGAGGCATGGCAGGAGCCTTCTTATCTTCCTTGATCTCGGATACCAGGGCTTCCGTCGTCAGGAGCAACGCCGCGATCGACGCCGCATTCTGCAGCGCTGTACGCGTCACCTTCGTTGGATCGATGACCCCGGCAGCCACCAGGTCCTCGTACTTCTCGGTCTCGGCGTTGAACCCGAAGTTCAGCTCGCTGCTCTGGCGCACCTTTTCCACCACCACCGCTCCTTCATACCCGGAGTTGTTTACGATCTGCCGCAGCGGCTCTTCCAGGGCGCGGCGCAGGATGTTGCCCCCGATCGCCTCGTCCCCTTCCAGCTTCAGCTTCTCCACGGCAGGCACGCAGCGCAGTAAGGCCACGCCGCCTCCCGGCACGATCCCTTCCTCCACCGCGGCTCGGGTCGCATGCATCGCATCCTCTACCCGCGCCTTCTTCTCCTTCAGCTCGGTCTCGGTCGACGCTCCAACCTTGATCACGGCCACGCCGCCGACCAGTTTCGCCAGACGTTCCTGCAGCTTCTCACGGTCGTAATCCGAGGTCGTCTCCTCGATCTGCACCCGCAGCTGTTTCACCCGGCCCTCGATGTCCGAATGCTTGCCGGCGCCCTCGATGATGGTCGTGTTGTCCTTGTCGATCGTGATCTTCTTCGCGCGGCCCAAATCCTCCAGGCGCACGTTCTCCAGTTTGATCCCCAGATCTTCCGAAATCACTTTGCCGCCCGTCACGATTCCGATGTCCTCCAACATGGCTTTGCGCCGATCGCCAAAGCCGGGCGCCTTCACCGCGGCTACCGACAACGTCCCGCGCAGCTTGTTCACCACCAGCGTGGCAAGCGCCTCGCCTTCGATGTCTTCGGCAATGATCAACAGCGGCCGGCCGCTCTTCGCGATCTGCTCCAACAGCGGGAGCAGGTCCTTCATCGAGCTGATCTTCTTCTCCTGCAGCAGGATCAAACAGTCGTTCAGCTCCGCTTCCATCCGTTCGGCGTCCGTCACGAAGTACGGCGACAGATATCCGCGGTCAAACTGCATTCCCTCGACCACTTCCAGCGACGTTTCTATCGACTTCGCCTCTTCCACCGTGATCACACCGTCTTTGCCGACCTTCTTCATCGCCTCGGCAATAATCCCGCCGATCGTCTTGTCATTGTTCGCCGATACGGACCCTACCTGCGAGATCATCTCGCCCTTGACCGGCTTGCTCAGGTTCTTCAGCTCCGCAACCGCCGCTTCCACTGCCTGCTCAATCCCGCGCTTCAGGCCCATCGGGTTCGCGCCCGCCGCTACGTTCTTCACGCCTTCACGGAAAATCGCCTGCGCCAGCACCGTGGCGGTCGTGGTCCCGTCCCCGGCAACGTCCGAAGTCTTCGACGCCACTTCGCGCAGCATCTGCGCGCCCATGTTCTCCAGGCCGTCCTTCAGCTCGATCTCTTTCGCAACGGTGACACCGTCCTTCGTGATCAATGGAGCCCCGAACTTCTTATCCAATACCACGTTCCGGCCCCTCGGGCCCAACGTGATTTTTACCGCATCCGCCAGTTGATTTATTCCGCGCAGCAAAGCCTGGCGCGACTGTTCGCCATGCACGATCTCTTTAGCCATGAGTCCTCACTCCCTTAATGTTTCCACAATTAGAATTCCCGTTGTCGCCGAAACTGGTTATTTCCCGTTCATCAATACCGCCAGGATCTCCTCCTCGCGCATGATTACGTACTCCTGGTCATCGATCTTGATCTCCGTCCCGGCGTACTTCCCGAACAGTACCCGGTCTCCAGGCTTCACGTCCATTGGTGACCGCTTGCCGTCCTCCATCATTTTCCCCGGCCCTGCCGAAATCACCTCTCCTTCCATCGGTTTCTCTTTCGCCGTGTCCGGAATGATGATTCCACCCTTAACCACCTCTTTCTCCTCAAACCGCTTCAGAAGTACCCGATCGTGCAAAGGCCTTGCTTTCATTTTGTTAGATCTCCCTTTTTATCAATACACTCTGATCCATCCGTACAATCCACAATTATTAGCACTCGATGAAGACGAGTGCTAATAGTATAGGATCTGAGTGGAAGTATGTCAACGTATGCTCGCCAACCGCCTGGACGATTTCGGAAATATTGAGACTGTCGACCCGCGGAGCAGCCGGCCGAAACCGGTCCGACAAAAGTGCTGCATCGAATGGGGCCAATCCGGAATGGCGCTTAATTAAGAGTGACCGAAATCACCTCGTAGTGCCGCTAAATCAATTGTTTAAGCCCCGAAGGGGCGGGGCAGGAAAGCCCAGGGCGTGAGCCCTGGGATCATGAACATCGGGAGACCAGCCCTGAAAGGGCGAAGCAGCCTGCGCCGCCCTTACAGGGCTAGTTTCTTGATCTACGTCAGTTCCCAGGGCTGCGCCCTGGGCTTTCCTGCTGGACCCTTTCAGGGTCCTAATTGGACTCCATAAGCGCCTTCCGGGTCAGTCCGCGCGCTTCGCGGAGGGTGTGCGGCCGCTCCCAAAACTCATGTATCCATTCGATGACTTTCCAGAACGCGTTGATACCAGAGCAGGCCCATGATGGTTTTGGCGTCGGCGATCTCGCCTGACTCGATCATTTGCAGGCAGTCATCGAGGGTGTAGCGCTCGACGGTGATGTGTTCCCCATCTTCGAGCCGCTGCTTGAATTGAGTCAGGCCGGAGGCCAGAAAAAGATGGATGATCTCGTTGCAGAATCCGGGTGAAGTGTGGAAGGAGAACTCGTAATGCGTGACCTCAGCCCGATAGCCGGTCTCTTCCTCGAGCTCGCGCTTCACGGTATCCAGAGGCGACTGGCCGCTATCGAGTTTGCCCGCTGGAAACTCGAGGATGAATTTCTGCAGCGGATAACGGAACTGCCGGATCAGAAGAAGCTTCCCATCTTCGAGCACTGGAATCGCAACTACGCCTCCCGGGTGCTTTACCACCTCGCGAATCACGATCTTTCCCGACGGCAGGCGAACCGTGTCGACCTCGACATCGACCACCTTGCCACGGTAGATCACTTCGTGCCGTTCTACTGCTGTCTCCGGATTCTGCTCCCCTGCCATTAGCTCCTCACTTAAATTCGAGATTCGAAATTCGAGATTCGAAATTCTAAAATCTCGAATCTCGAATCGCCGGTTTCTTAGCGTCTTGGTGTCTCGGTGTTAAGTTTTGGTGGCAGCCATGCTGCCTCGTGTTATTTGTGGCAATGTTTTTTCCCACTGTCCGAATCGCGGCGTCTCTGCCGTGTCGGGATTTTGTTTTCCAGGCTTCATGTTACAATGCTTCGTCTGAACCTTCTGAACCGGACTCTGATTGAGAAGGAAGTCAACGTGAGCCGAAAGCGCTTGGTTCTAGTCGACGGCATGTCGCACATCTACCGTGCCTACTATGCCATACCAAGGTTGAGCAACTCCAAGGGATTTCCCACCAACGCGATTTACGGCTTCACGTCGATGTTGCGCAAACTCATCGAGGGGGAGAAGCCGGACTACATCGGGGTCGCCATTGACCTTGAGGGCCCGACCGTGCGGCATGAAAAGTTCGAGGCTTACAAGGCAACGCGCAAGCCGATGCCCGAGGATCTTGCTCTCCAGGTCCCCTATATTACGAGGGTGTGCCAAGCCTTTCGCGTGCCGGTCATCTCCTATCCCGGCTACGAGGCTGACGACGTCCTGGGCACGCTGGCACGCAAGGCCGCCGATGCCGGGCTTGCGGCGATCGTGGTGACCAGCGACAAAGATATGATGCAGCTGGTTAACGAGCATGTCTGCGTCCTGGATCCGATGAAGGACAATCTGATTCTGGATGCGCAGAAAGTGGTCGAGAAGCTCGGCGTCAAGCCGGAGCAGGTGCCCGATCTCTTGGGATTGTGGGGAGATGCTTCCGACAACATCCCCGGGGCGCCTGGGATCGGGGAAAAAGGGGCAAAGGAACTGATCCAAACTTTTGGGTCGCTCGAGAATGCGCTGAAAAACTGGGAGAAGGTCAAGAGGAAGACTTACCAGGAAAGTCTGCGCGACAATGTGGATCTCATCCGCGTCAGCCGAGAACTCGCCACCATCCACCAGGATCTGCCCCTGGAATTGGACCTCGAGGCTCTCGTGCTCAGCCCGCCGGATCGCAAGGCGGCCTTTCAACTGTTTGCGGAGCTGGAGTTCAAGTCGCTGATGATGGAGTTTCTTGACGAGCAACGGCAGGAGATGCCGCAAGCGGAATGGCTCTCTCCGGCGGCCATGACGAATTTCCTGGGGGAGTTGGAAAAGCAGCCTCGTGCTTTTTTGGCCTTGGAGTCGAGGGAGGGTGTTCTGGCCAGAAAGATAGCTGAGGCGGCTGGCGTGGGCACCGGTTCGGGGGGGGCGGTCCTTCTCGACCTGAGAAATGAGGTGATCGCGGGCATGTGGGACCGGGCCTTGCGCAGCCCGGCGCTGACCCTGATTTGTTGGGATGCCAAAAACTGTATCCTGGCACAGGAGCGCCGCGGCATTCACATGGACGCGAATTTCGACGATGTGATGCTCCTGGCCTTTCTGACCGCTCCGCAAATTGGGGACTACAGCCTCAAACGATGGGCTCTGGAGCAATTCCACATCTCGCTTCCGAAGCTAAACGTCGAAGGCCTGCTGCTCACCGATGCTGCTCAAGGCGAGATCGCACATGCGCTCAGCCGCGAGCTGGAGGCATTGCGACTGCTCCATGACCAGCTCTCCGCGCAATTGGAAAGTCTGGGGTTGCGCCGCCTCTACCAGGAAATCGAACTGCCGTTAATTCCGGTGCTGGCCGACATGGAGCGCGTTGGAGTGAAGGTCGATCCAAAGGTGCTTCAGTCGCTTTCCTCGGAGATGGAGCGGCAGCTTACAGACCTCACGCGCCGGATCCACGAGGCAGCTGGAGTGGAGTTCAACATCAACTCCCCAAAGCAGCTTGGCGAGATCCTCTTTGAGAAGCTCAACCTCCCCACGAGCAAAAAGACGCGCAAGACGAAGGGGTATAGCACGGAACAAAGTGTCCTGGAGGAATTGGCCGA
>JBEKYG010000048.1:0-12634 GCA_049511215.1 Acidobacteriota bacterium
TGGCGAGTAGTCGGACCGCGGAAGCCGGCGGCCGGGGCGCCGCTCCCCAAGCAGGACCCGCTCGTAACAAAGGGAGGCAGTAGGTATGAAAATATCCACATCCGGGAGATTTATAGCGATGTTTCTGCTGGGCGCCGCCGCGTTCGCTTCCATCGCCGCGGCCCAGACTGCATCCGACCAGACGCCGGGCTTTGTACAGATACCCGGGGGACACTGGTGGGAACGCCTGGGGCTTCCCTACCAGGCACCCTACCTGACACAGGTTTCGTTCGAAAACTCCCCGCGTCTCGAAAACCTGCTTCGGGATGGCAAGCTCATCCTTTCGCTTGACGATGCGATTGCGCTGACACTTGAAAACAATCTCGACATCGAGCTGCAACGGTTCGACAGGGGGATTGCCTCCTCAGACCTGTTACGCGCCCGCGGCGGCGGCACACTGCGCGGCGTTCCGTTCACGATCAACGAAGTCGCCCCCGGCGTGGGCGGACCGGCCAGCCCGATTCTCAACCTGCCCGCGACAGGCGCGCCGTTTTCGACCGCGGTGTCCACGAGTCTCCCCGAACTGACGTCGATCGTGGGTGCGCAATCGAGCGCAGCCATAACCTCATCGACACCACTTTCCAACGGTCCGGCGATCCCCATGTTTGACCAAGCCCTTGTCGGCCAGTTCAGCGTGCAACACCAGACCCAGATGCAAACGAACATGTCGGTTTCAGATTCTGGCGCGCTCTTCGGCCGCTCGACGCTGGGGACCTTCGGGTTCCAAAGGGGCTTCAGCACCGGCGCGCAGTTCAGCGCCGGTTTTAGCGCGAGTTCCCAGAGGAACAACGCCGTCAACAGCGCTTACAATCCCTATTCCGCCTCGAACCTCAGCCTGAACCTCACCCAACCCCTGCTGCGCGGCTTTGGTCCGCCGGTGAACCAGCGCTTCATTCGCATTGCCCGGAACAATCAACAGGTCAGCGATCTGGTATTCCGCCAGCAGGTGATCAGCACGGTGTACGGCGTCATTCGTCTCTATTATGATTTGGCCACCCTTCAAGAGGATGTGCAGGTAAAGAAGCAGACGCTGGCCCTGGCGCAGAAGCTTTACGACGACAACAAGGAGAAAGTGGATCAGGGCACGCTGGCGCCGATCGAGCTGACGCGCTCGCAGGCGCAAATGGCCTCCAGCCGCCAGGACCTGGCCAATTCCGAGGGTTTTGAGGCACAGCAGGAGCTGATCCTGAAAAACGTGCTGTCACGGAGCAGCACCGCGGACACCACATTTCGCGAGGCGCAGGTAGTGCCAACGACGGAAATCCCAATCCCGGCACATGAAGATCTGCAGCCGATCCAGGATCTGGTCGCCGCCGCATACAAGAACCGGCCGGAGCTCGAAGAGGGCCGGCTGCAACTGGCAAACTCAGAGATCAGCCTGCAGGGCTCGCGCAACGCGTTGAAGCCCGAGCTCGACCTGGTGGTCACCGCACAAAACAGCGGCCTGGCGGGTGTGCTGAATCCACTCCTGCCGTCGGGCGCACTCGTGGACGAGACACTTCTCGGGGGCTTCGGCACGTTGCTGGACCAACTCTTCACGGGGAATCATCCGAGTTATGGGGTCGGCATCCAACTGAGCCTGCCCTGGCACAACCGCATTGCCCAGGGCGACTACGCCCGCGATGAGATACAGTTCCGCCAGACCGAGGTCCGCTTCCAGCAACTGCAGAACCAGATACGTCTCGAAGTCGAGTCTGCGCTTACCGCGCTGCGGCGATCGCGCGCCGCTTATAATGCGGCCGTCGAGGCTCGCATCCTGCAGGAGCAATCCGTCCAGATCGAACTGGAGAAGTACGCGAGTGGCGTTTCCACCAACTTCCTTGTCATGCAATATCAGAGTTTTCTGGCGCAGGCTCGATCCACAGAGGTGGCCGCCAAGAGCGTCTATGCCAAGGCCCAGACGGCACTCGAGCGCGCCGTCGGCATGACGCTTCAAAACCACAATATCTCCGTAGATGAAGCCTTGCGCGGCCAGGTGTCCAGAGCGCCCGCGCCGCAGCGATAAGGCCGTTCCTCGACTCATATCCTCATTTACCGCCAAGAAATCGGCGATTTGAGATTCGAGATTCGAGATTTTCGAATCTCGAATCTCGAATTTAACTTTTGGAGTCTTGGCGGTAAATTTCTGAGTCCCAGATCAGCGTTGGTAATAGCTTTTTCTTTCCGAGAGCTTCTGATAGAGTCGCTTGCATTCTCCTAAGAGGAAACAGGGCATGCATCTACATGTCATCGATTGGGTCATCGTTGCTTTTTCATTAGGAATTTGCTTCATCCCCGCGCTCTTTTTCGGCAAGCGGGCGGGAAAGAATACATCGGAGTTCTTTGTTTCGGGCCGTTCCGTGCCGTGGTGGCTGGCGGGGCTCTCCATGGTGGCCACCACGTTCAGCAGCGATACGCCGAACCTGGTGACCGACATCGTGCGGCGCAACGGCGTGGCAGGGAACTGGGTCTGGTGGGCGTTTGTGTTGACCGGCGTGGCCACGGTGTTTTTCTACGCGCAACTGTGGCGGCGTTCGGGGGTCATGACGGATCTCGAGTTTTACGAGATCCGCTATTCCGGAAAGGCCGCAAGCTTTGTGCGCGGGTTTCGCTCGGTCTACCTGGGGCTTTTTTTCAACTGCATGATCATGGCGACGGTTAATCTCGCGGCCTGCAAGATTGCCGGGGTTTTGTTCGGCTTGCCGCGGTGGGAGACGCTGCTGATCTGCGGTTTGCTCAACGTGGTGTTTGCGGCGCACTCCGGGCTGTGGGGGGTGCTGGTCATCGACATGATCCAGTTTTTCATCAAGATGACGGCCGTGATCGCCGCCGCATACTTTGCGCTTCGCCTGCCGCAAGTTGGCGGGCTGCACGGACTGGTGGCGAAGCTCTCCGTCCTGAAGGGCCCCAACGGAGTGAATTATCTTAACATTCTTCCTGACTTCACCAACAACTGGGACATGGCCGTGGCGGTCTTTATCATGCCGATCGCGGTCCAATGGTGGGCCGTCTGGTATCCGGGCGCGGAGCCGGGCGGAGGCAGCTATATTGCCCAGCGCATGCTGGCCTCGAAATCCGAAAAAGATTCGCTGGGCGCCGTGCTCTTCTTCAACCTCGCGCACTACGTGCTGCGCCCGTGGCCGTGGATTTTGGTCGGACTCTGCTCGCTGATCATCTATCCTCAATTGTCCGACATTCAGAAAGCGTTTCCGAATCTCGACCCGAGTCTGATCGGACACGATATCGCCTACCCCGCCATGCTGAAGTTCCTGCCGATCGGTTTTATCGGCTTAATGGTGGGTGGACTGATCGCAGCCAACTCCTCGACCATCCTGACCCATCTCAACTGGGGCGCCTCCTACCTGGTGCACGACTTCTACCAGCGTTTTATCCGCAAAGACAGGACCGAGAAGCACTACGTGCTCGCCGGACGCATGGTCACGGTCCTCCTGTTTTTCTGCGCGTCGGGCACGGTCTACTTGCTCGATACTGCCAAGGACGCCTTCGACATCATCATTCAGGTCGGCGCCGGGACCGGCTTGCTTTACCTCGTGCGCTGGTTCTGGTGGCGGGTAAACGCCTGGTGCGAGGTGGTGGCGATGGTCAGCTCTTTCGCCGTCTCCATCTCTCTGCTGGTACTGCACAAGAATGGCGTGAACCTCAGCACGCACGCTGGACTGCTGATCACCGTCGGTGTGACCACGATCTGCTGGCTGCTGACGGCGAGATTCGGCCCGGAAACGGAGCGGAGCACACTCATCGAGTTCTATAAAAAGGTGAAGCCCTTCGGTCCCGGTTGGTCGGTGATCCGGAAGGAAGCGGGAGTGTCGGCGGCAGAGGCTAAAGCAACGGGTCAAAACATCCCGCTCGGCTTGCTCGGCTGGGTGTCCGGGTGCACGGTCATTTGGTCGGCGCTGTTCACCGTGGGCAACTTTTTGTATGGCCGCATGAACTACGCGCTGTTGCTTCTGGGTGTGTCCATTGTCAGCGGCTTGGTCCTGTTGCGGGTGGTTAACAGGGTCTGGGGCGACAGCCAGGAACGGTAGAGCAGAAACCGCGATATCCGCGGCGCGGCATAGCCGCGACTAGATCTCACCGCCAAGACGCCAAAAGTATTGATCTTTACTTAAATTCGAGATTCGAAATCCGAGATTCGAAATTCTAAAATCTCGAATCTCGAATCTCGAATCTCGAATCGCCGATTTCTTGGCGTCTTGGCGGTAAAAAGTCCTTTCCACCTGCCAAAGATTTGCTTTTGCAATATTTCAGGCTATGCTTCTCTGCCGGAGGACATATCGACGGGAGAGGACTGATGCCATTGACGCCCGCCCGCGGCAGCCGGCTTCGGATTGTTTTGATCGTGGCAGGAATCCTTGGGACCACGCTTGCCCATTACTACACACCTGCCTCATTGATCCTCTGGCACAACATTTTTCAACGGCTCTATTATCTGCCGATTGTTTACGCCGCGGTTTACTTCGGTTGGGTGGGCGGCCTTTTGGCCGCGCTCATCGCCGGGATTTGCTACACCCCGCACATCCTCATGGCCTGGCACGATTTCCCAGGCTACATCATCAATCAGTACGCGGAAATTGTTCTTTTTTTCCTGGTGGGTGTGACTACCGGTTTGCTGGCCGATGAACAGCGCAAGAAGCAGGCCGAATTGGAAGACACGGCCCAGAAGCTCGGCAAGGCGAACCAGGAGTTGCGGGACAGCTTCGAGCGCCTGAAACGTGCCGACCGGTTGGCCGCCATCGGCAACCTCTCGGCGGGCCTGGCGCATGAAATCCGCAACCCGCTGGCCAGCATCGAGGGGGCGGCCGGGATTCTGGAACAGGGACGGGTTACCGAAGAACAGCGGCTGGAATTCCTGGGCATCATCAGGAAGGAATGCCGCCGCTTGAACCGCCTTCTCAGTAACCTTCTTGACTTCGCCCGGCCCCCAGCGCCGCGGCGTCAAACCATCGCTGTGGAACCGCTGCTGGAATCCGTCATCGACCTCATTGCGCCTGCCACCGCAAACAAGCAGATCCGTCTGCGCAAGGCGATCTCGCCGCCCGGCGTGACGCTGGACGGGGATGGAGAACAACTCAAACAGGTCATCTTGAACCTGCTCCTCAATGCCGTCCAGGCCATGCCGGATGGGGGTGAAATCCGGCTGGCAGCGCACCCGGAGAATTCCGATCTGCTCATCGAGGTGATCGACGAGGGATGCGGCATCGCGCCCGAGAGTTTGGACAAGATTTTTACTCCCTTTTTTACGACCAAAGAGGAAGGCACCGGTCTGGGGTTGGCCGTGGCCTACCAAATCGTCAGCCAGCATGGTGGAATCCTGCGGGCACGAAACAATCCTGAGCGTGGCATGACCTTTTCCATTCTCCTTCCCCGGGAACAGGTGGGCGCATGAAAACCAAAGGACGCATCGTAGTGGTCGATGATGACGAAAGTCTCCGGCGGGTGACCCAGTTTCAACTGGAGCAAGCCGGCTATGAAGTCGCCGCGGCGGCGAGCGGCGCTCAGGCCTTGCACGTGCTTCAGCTTGCTCCGCGGGATCTGGTGATCACCGACCTCAAGATGCCCGGCTTATCCGGGCTGGAGTTGCTGGGGAAAATCCGGGCGGATTACCCTGAGGTCAGCGTCATCATTGTCACTGCGTTCGGCACCGTGGAAACCGCGGTCGACGCCATGAAAGCCGGTGCCTACGACTACATCACCAAGCCGGTCAATGCCGAAGAGTTGATTCTGATCATGGAAAGGGCCCTGGCCCATCAGCATCTGCTGGAGGAAGTGACGACCTTACGCTCCAACCTGGATCAGAAATATGGATTCGAAAACATCATCGGCCGCTCCGGGCCTCTGCTCTATGTGCTCGATTTGGCCGCGCGCGCGGCCCAGACGAATGCCACCGTATTGATCCATGGGGAGACCGGAACCGGAAAGGAGTTGGTGGCCAAGGCGATCCACTTCAACAGCCCCCGCAAGGATAAGCCCTTTGTGACCATTAACTGCTCTGCCATCCCGCAAGACCTGTTGGAATCAGAGCTGTTCGGCCATCTGAAGGGAGCATTTACCGGGGCCGTGGCTCACAAAAAAGGCAAAGTGGAGATCGCCGACGGAGGGACGCTCTTTCTCGATGAAATCGGCGAGCTGCCGCCTCTGCTGCAAGTCAAGCTGCTGCGCCTGCTCCAGCAGGGAGAGATTGAAAAAATCGGGGCGCCCACCACTCTTCAGGTCGACGTCCGGATTGTCGCGGCGACCCATCGAAATCTCCAGCGGATGGCGGAAGACGACGCTTTCCGCGAAGACCTCTATTACCGGCTGGCGGTAATTCCATTGGAGATTCCTCCTCTCAGGGAGCGGCCGGACGACATTCCTGAATTGGTGCACCACTTTTTTTGGCAGAGCTGCCAAAGGCACGGCCGCAAAGAGTTGGTCCTACCCCAGGCTTTGATCCCGTATTTCTGCAACTATCGCTGGCCGGGCAATATCCGCGAATTGGAAAATGTCATTGAGCGGCTGGTAGTTCTGGCCCAGGGCAAGGAAATCAGGCTGGAAGATCTGCCCAGCCAGCTGCGCCGGGAACGCCCGGCCGTGGAGGCGGACCAAATCGAGTTGTCTCCGCGCGGTGTCAGCCTGGATGCCATCGAAAAGGAACTCATCCTGTGGGCCTTGAGAAGATCGAACTGGAACCAGACCCACGCCGCCTCCCTGCTGGAACTGAGCCGCAAGACCTTCATCTACCGCATGGAAAAACACGGCATTCAGAAAGAGCCCCCGGCTACGAATGGCCCGCATCAATAAAGGATCAAGCTCCGGCGAAGGTCAGAAGCAATGCCGTTAACCCAATGCCAAATCTTTTCAGTTTGGGCACAGAATCCAAAAACCTAACGCAGAGACCGCAGAGACCGCAGAGAAAGCAGTTGTTATGAGCCTTTCGCCATTCCACCTCCGCGGCCTCTCCGTTGATCTCCGCGTCCTCTGCGTTAAGCTTTTGATTTTGGTTGCGGCTATGCTGCTCCAGGTAACTCATGGCTGTCATTGAATCAGGCGCCGATCACTTCTTAAACGTCAAGACCCGGCTGAATTGCAGTTCCGGGTGGGGGCCGAAGCGATAGGAGACGCTCCAATATCCCAGACGATCGTTCAACTTGAGCAGAGGTCCGATCTGAGGATTCCATTGATTGTCTGCGTGGAGAAAGCCGTTGGCGAGGCCCACCTCCCACCGTCCGAGCAGCACCTTGCTGAAATCAAAGGTGTCAAGGGCGAGATAGTTGGTAATGTCCCCGGAGATTGCCAGGTAATGCCCCAGGAACGCGTTCAGCCGCCAACCGCTCTTATCAAGGGACACCATTACGGCGACCGCCACGCCACGCTGTCCCTCTTCCTTCCCGATGACTGCGTACACCAAGGGTGTGATGGTCAGCGACGGCACTGGATTGAAACCATAGCCCCCTCCCAGGTTGAACTCGTTGCTTCCCGGCACACCCACGTAAACCACATCTATGAGAGCGGCATTGGAAAACGTGTAGCTCCAGTCAAGGTAACGATATTTCGCATTGGAGCCTCGCATTTCCAGGGAGTGCTGGGCCATCGCCTGTCCCACTTGCAGCCAAAGAACCACGAACAAGCCCGCCCGCCTGGGGATTCGCATGGGCACATTGAACACCATTCCCAGGCACAAAATCACCACAAATCAGACAGCCCTGGGTGGTCACCAATGCCGGGATCGATATTCACGGAACCTATTTTGCCGTCCGGAAATCGATCGCATCCTGGTTGGCGATGTCAAGTGTCGCGATGAACAAGAGCCGGGCCATGTCCTCGAGGATCTCTGGAGTGATCAGGTCCAGATTGTCGGTGGGCAAGTGGTACGTCGGATAGGGCATCGACTTGCCCGACACGCTGAATGACAGCGTCGGAACTCCCTTCCACATAAAGCGCGCCGCGTTGAGTTGCGGGCGCGGCGGTCACGCGCATAGGGCGCTATCCAATGTCGTCTGCAGCTCACACACATTGAACGGCTTGCGCAGAAACCCAGTAGGAACAAATATGCGCCGAAGGGATGTGCCGGCCTTCCGGATAGCGAGGCCCATTCAGCCAGATCCGGAGCGGGACGATGCCATAACTTTACGCTACTGAATCAAGCACCTTCCGCACCTTGCGTGCCAGGGCGTCCGCCGTGAAGGGTTTGGGAAGAAAGGCAACGTTTGAGTTCAGTACACCATGATGGACGATGGCGCTGCTCGGGTAACCGGAAACAAAGAGCACTTTGATGCCCGGGCGCGCAGCCTCAAGTCGAGAGGCCAGCGTGTTGCCACTCATCTCGGGCATGACAACATCAGTCAGCACCAAGTGGATCTTCCCAGTAAACTCGTGAGCTACGTGCAGTGCCTCCTCGCCGTTTGACGCTTGGAGCATGGTATAGCCTTGTGCGCGCAGAATGCGGGCAGCCAGTGTTCGCATCGACGGCTCATCTTCGACCAGGAGCACCGTTTCGTTTCCTTGCAGGCTGAACTCCTCCATGCCATAGCTCACGAACTTATCCACCTCCCCCTCGACACGTGGGAGGTAAACCTTAAACGTGGTCCCTTTTCCCAACTCGCTGTAGACCCAGATGAAACCACCGCTTTGCTTGACGATTCCGTAGACGGTGGACAATCCCAAACCTGTTCCCTCGCGCGACCCCTTGGTGGTAAAGAAAGGCTCGAATATGTGGGACTGAGTCTCCACGGCCATACCCGTACCATTGTCGCTGATTGCCAGCATCACGTATCGACCCACAGACCCCGCCGGATGTCTTCGAACATAGTTTTGATCGACATCGGCGTTCGTAGTTTCAATGGTGAGTCTGCCCCCCTGGGGCATTGCGTCCCGAGCGTTGACGGCCAGATTCATAATGATCTGCTGAACCTGTCCGGGATCGGCCTTTACCACTCCCAGGCCTGGTCGGGGAACGGCAACCAGGTCAATATCCTCGCCGATCAGCCGGTGCAGGATTGCGCTCGCCTCAAGCATCGCATCATTCAAATCCAGGATCCTTGGTTGAAGCACTTGCTTGCGGCTGAAGGCTAAGAGCTGGGATGTCAGGGAGGCGGCGCGTTGTCCAGCTCGCTTGATCTGCTCGAGATCGCCGCGCCTGGGATCATCACGGGCAAGGTCGTTCAGCAGGAAGTCGCTATACCCATTGATCACCGTGAGCAGATTGTTGAAGTCGTGAGCCACGCCACCCGCGAGGACCCCGACCGCTTCCATCTTCTGTGCCTGTATGAACTGAGCTTCCAGCCGCTTTTGTTCCGTAATATCTTGAGCTGTGCCATGAAGCCGAATTACGCGGCCGTTCTGGTCCCGTATCGCTGCTCCTCGGGTGAGAATCCGGCGGGTTGTGCCATCGGTGCGGAGCACTTCCAATTCAAGTTCATGGGGTTCCCCGGATTCCAGTGTCTGCTTGACGGCTTTGTCAAGGAGCGTCCAGCTTTCGGCAGTAATGAATCCGGACAAATCTTTGTAGCTACCGGCAGGAAGTTCTGGATCCCTGCCGAAAATATTGTAAAGCTCCTCCGACCAGGTGACGGTGTCACTCTTAACGATCCAACTCCAACTTCCAAGTTGGGCCACACGTTGCGCTTCTTTGAGTTCAACCGCACTTTCCCTAAGCGCCTCCGCCGCCCGCTTGCGCTCGGTGATCTCTTCGACCGTTCCTTCGAAGCAGAACACCTTGCCATCGGTGTCACGGATGGCACGGGTGCAAAGCGAAACCCAGATAATGCTCTTGTCCTTGCGGAGTATCTGACACTCAAAACCGCGCACGGCTCCGTTCTCCTCGAGCAAGCGCACATACTCTTCTCGCCGTTCAGGATCGACCCAGAGCTGGCGCTTGATGTCGTGGATGCCGGATATGACATCCTCTGGAGAGGAATAGCCCAGCATCCGCGCTAAAGCTGGGTTGACGGTCAAGAATCGCCCCTCTGGGCTGCTCTGAAAAATGCCCTCCACAGCGTTTTCAAACAGGCTGCGATACTTCTCCTCTGCTTGCCGCCGCGCCTCTCCCGCCTGCTTGCGCTCGGTGACATCGCGGGCATTGACCACAATACCAGCGACGGACCCAGAACCGGGGAGCTTTTTGCCGATTGCTTCCAGGATACGCCAAGACCCATCTTTATGACGAACGCGTGCTTCCACAACTATTGCGCTGTCATGAGTTCCGTCTTGAGCGGCCGCGGCCCCAATAGCGTTCTCCACCTCTGATATGTCGTCTGGGTGAAGCAGTTTGGTAACCTTCGCGCCCACCAAGGATGCCGGTACATATCCCAGCACCCTTTCAATGGAAGGGCTCCCGTACCGGATTACTCCCTCGGGATCTAAGATAATGATGATGTCCAGAGCATTTTCGATGAGTGCCCGAAAAAGCTCATCCAGGCGTTGCTGCGGCTGCTCCGTTTGCGTGCTATCCCTGATGTCCAAGTCGCCTTTGCGTTTCCTCATCTCGTACCTCCAACCCCAGGGCATGCGCCACGGTGAGTATCTCGCTCAAGTCACCGACAATCTTCTGAACCGGCGGCGGCGACAGTTTGATTAAAGTGGGTGTCACAAGAACCCCTTCACCCAGAGCGCGCAACGGCTCTTTTAGGATGTCCACCATCTCTACCTTGCAACGATCACCACAAAATTCCCGGCAGATGATCTTCAGGTTAGCAACGGCTCGAATTGAGTTGGGTGTTTCAGCTGCGATGTAAAGCCGCAATACGAGGATTTCGCTGTTGTCGGCCCAGCTTGGCCGGACCTCCCCGCTAGGCAGACTCATTGCAAGCCTCCTTGTCCGTGTCATGCGCTGCGCCTGTGGCTTTTTGATCTCCTTTCCACCATCGATGACTCTCCAAATGCCGGCCCCGCACTCACCGAGATGGACTCGTGGCGATGCACTTGACCCTGAAAACCAGATCTTTGGGCAAACCACTCCCGAAGATATGAGAGATTGTAAAGTTGGCAACCAAGAATCGGCCCATGGTACCTATCCCCAGCTGCGCCCGTTGATATTTGTATTTCTATGGAATGGAACTTATTCCCTAACCTCAGAGTATCATAATGCACGAACGACCCCGGTTGTCTATGGGGTCATTCCCTACCTTCTGGAAACAACACCATAGCCTGCGAGCCTGGATCGCGCGATCTTGAGCTGTTCTCCGATGAAAAGATCCTTTAGCCCGTTATGCGCCGCGCAACGAGAATTTTGTTCTCGTTAGAAGCCAGGAGCCGGAAGCAAGAAGCCGGAATCTCCGCGTGGAGCTCAAAGCAGCCGGCGAGCGCAAGTACTGGACTGATCCCTTCTGGCTCCTGGCTTCTGGCTTCCATATCCCGCCGCTTTTTGGCGGGATATCAAGGGCGAAGCCCTTGCCTAGTTTGAGTCCAAAAAGATCAGCTTTTGCCGGATTGCGATTCGAACCAGACTGGCCACGTCGTGGACCTTCAACTTGGACATGAGGTTGGACCTGTGTTTTTCAACAGTCTTTTCGCTAATCCCCAGCTTCTCGGCGATCAGGCTGTTGGTGTTTCCTTCGGCTATGAGTTGCAGCACCTCGCGCTCGCGAGATGTGAGGAGGTCATATATCTTGGTCTCTGGGGAATCAACGCTTGAATCCAGGGGTGATTTAAGAACGTAATTAGAAACCTCACGGCTTAAATACGTCTCTCCCCTAACGGCAGCGTGCACTGCTAATAGAAGTTCCTCAGTCAAGGCGCACTTGGTCAGGTAACCACTGACGCCATTTTTCAGCGCCTCCCGCACGAGGCTTTCATCAGAGTACATTGAAAGGATCACAATCCGGGTCTTCACGTCCAGTGCTCGGATCCGCTTAACGGCTTCGATGCCATTCAAGCCGGGCATGGAGATGTCCATCACGATCACGTCCGGCAGCAGGCGCTCTACCAGGTCGATGGCTTCACGGCCATCCGCTGCTTCACCGACCACCTGGATGTCTTTTCCCTTTTCCAGGAGAGCCCGGATGCCCTGTCGCACGAGATTGCGGTCGTCGGCAATAACTACCCGGATCAATGCATTTCCTCCCAAACATGGCGATTCCAGCCATGTGGCATCATCGCGCGAGGCCGAGCGGCATACGCTGGCCCGGCTAACTCGGCGGACATCATCAGATCGCTGCCAGTTGACTATCAATTGCCCCGGGTTAGCGTGAGCTTACCGAAATCCTATATTTTTTTAGATCATCCATATATATAAGAGGCAAAATACCAGAGATCGCCCACCCAATATTTTGGGCGAGCCACAAGCAACCGACGGACGGGAGGGCGAGGCATTTCATCAGGATCCCCGGAAGTCCGCGGTTTGAGCGGGGATCAAGAGCCAGTGAATCAGCAGGACTTGAGAAAAGTAACCGCCACTTTATGGGCTTCCGGGATTCTGAATACCCCGACCCCAGGCCCTAGTCGGCAATTTCCGAGCTTGTACAGCTCTACATGAGATTTTTTTTAACATACCGGCATGGCCAGTCAACAGGAATGAAGGTAGTTGGAAGGCAGGGCACTGCCGGATGTAAGCTTTGGAAATTGCTCTGCTTCTTAGGAATGAACTTGGAGCATACCCCTAACCCAACTTCCGAATGTA
>JBEKYG010000049.1:0-12623 GCA_049511215.1 Acidobacteriota bacterium
GAGAAACGGCGGAAACACGGCATGCCAACATTAGAGAAACCGACAAACGAGTGGGTTGAAAGGCAATTTGAACCCGCCGGATCTCGCTGGAAGTAGGATAGAAGGAGTTCTTAAATCACCTCATGACAAAACCCAGGGCTCGCGCCCTGGGCTGTCACTGTTCCGCCCCTTGCGGGGCTTGCCCTCTTAATGCAAACTCGACAGTTCAACGGCAAGCGTTCCTCCCGGTCACTCCCGGAATTGTCAAACCCTGTGAGTCCCCCGGCAGAGCCGGAGGTTTACCCTGACGAATTAGTGGCAAGCATTTTTAACCCATGGTAAGTAGAGCACTTGCGGTCCTGTTCGGTGGTCTCCATCTTGACGACCTCCTTAACCCCATCGTCGAGCACCCGCACAGCCGCAGGCGCTTCCAGGTTCTCGTATATCACAAGGTCTCCCCGGATCCGCATCCGTTCTTCGAACCCGTTACACCCCTCGACTTTGAACGGCAGATCATATTCCTGAAACAGCACTATCTTATCCTGGATCTGGAGGAACTGGTTGATCGCAGCGTCAGAGGGGAGATCCCGAAGAAAGCCGTCGCCATCACTTTCGACGACGGCTACCGCGACAACTATGAGTTCGCTTTCCCGGTTCTTCGGAAGCACGGAGTGCCGGCAACCATCTTCCTGGCCACATCTGCCATCGATAACAGGCAAAAGCTCTGGCACGACCGTATCTTTGATGCCTTCCGCTTTGCGAAAGACGGGGGAGGCCGACTGGTTCTGCGCGATATCATCCGCGAGGCCAAGAGCATGTGCAGCAAAGAGCGCCTCGGCGTGGTGGAAAGGGTTGAGGAAACACTTGCTCCCGAAGTCCCCGTGGAGTTTCGTTCCCAGATGCTGTCATGGACGCAGGTAACCGACATGCACCGAGCAGGCATCCGCTTCGGTTCGCATACCTGTACCCATCCTATTCTTTCGAGGGAAGAACCGCAGGAAGTGCTCAGGGAACTGCATGAATCAAAAGCAGAGATTGAAGAACGTCTCGGCACGCGCACAGCGCTGCTTGCTTACCCCAACGGCCAAAAGCAGGATTTTTCATCGGAGATTGAGGATACTGTGCGGAAAGTCGGTTACAAGAGTGCCTTCACAACCTTGCCGGGTTACAACACAGCAGATGATAATGCTTACGCATTGAAACGTGGGAAACCCTGGCAGAACGAGCTGAACCTCTTTCGGCTCCACTTATTCCTCCAGCGTCTGGACCATCGCAGGTAGGCGCAGAATATGTGCGGAATTTGCGGTTTCCTCTATTTTGACGACAGACCGATAAACCCGGATATCGTGCGATCCATGTCTGACACCCAAAGGCATCGTGGTCCCGACGAATCAGGGATATATGTCGGCAAGAGAATCGCCCTCGGCCACCGTCGCTTGAGCATCATCGACCTGGCTTCAGGCCAGCAACCTCTCTCCAACGAGGATGGCACCATTTGGATCAGCCTTAACGGGGAAATCTACAATTATCGGGATTTCCACGAGGAGCTAAAGAGTACCCACCAGTTCCGCACGCGCTCCGACACGGAAACGATCGTTCACCTCTACGAAAGTCATCCGGCCCAATTCATCGAGCGGCTCCGCGGGATGTTTGCCTTTGCGTTATGGGATGAGACCGCACAGACGCTGATTCTCGCAAGGGATCGCGTAGGCAAAAAGCCGCTCTATTACTACCTGGATGAGAGCAAGCTGGTTTTCGGTTCCGAGATCAAGTCGATCCTGCAGCATCCGGACCTTAGAATCGAAGTCGATGAACAGGCGGTGAGTGACTATATCTCACTCGGTTACATACCCGCGCCCAAATCGATCTACAAATCGATCAGGAAGCTTCGTCCCGGACATTACCTCAAGGTGCAAGGGGACCGGGTCAGCGAAGTCAAATACTGGGATCTCAGCTTCGCTGAGATGGAGGGCATCCCCGAAGCCGAGTGGCGGGAGAGGTTCCTGGAAGAGTTCACCCGGGCCGTGGACATACGCCTGATGAGCGAGGTGCCTTTAGGCGCCTTCTTGTCGGGCGGCCTCGATTCCTCCGCCGTGGTGGCAATCATGAGCAGGATCATGTCGCAACCGGTCAAGACCGCGACGATAGGATTTGAGGAAGACCGTTTCGATGAGTCCCAATATGCGCGTCAGGTCTCTCGCCATCTGAAGACGGATCATTACGAGCGCGTGGTTACGCCAGACAAGATCGCAACGATCGAAAAGCTGGCATGGCATTACGACGAGCCGTTTGCAGACTCCTCTGCCCTTCCGACCTATTATGTCAGCCAGGTGGCGCGCGAGAAGGTGACTGTGGCGCTCAGCGGAGATGGAGGAGACGAGAGTTTTGCCGGCTACCGGCGTTACTTCTACGACCTCCAGGAAAATCGCTTACGTTCCATTTTGCCTTTGCCCCTCCGGCGCACCATGTTCGGCCCGCTCGCCCTCGTGTACCCCAAGATGGATTGGGCGCCGCGATTCCTGCGCGCAAAGTCGACGTTTCAGAGCCTGGCCTACGATCCGGTGGAGGGTTATTTCGAAACCATGTCCACCTTCCGCAAGGCAGATAAACCGCTGGCCTTGTCTCCGGACCTGAAGCAACATCTCGGCGGCTACCAAACGGTTGATCTGTTCCGCCAGTACTATGGCACGGCCGATACCAAAGATCCCCTTTCTCGTATCCAATATCTCGATATCAAGACTTACCTGACTGACGACATTCTGACCAAAGTCGACCGAGCCAGCATGGCCCACGCCCTTGAGGTAAGGTGCCCTCTGCTGGATCACAAAGTCATGGAGTTGGTCGCTTCCATGCCGTCTGCATTGAAGCTCAAGGGTGCGACGGCAAAGTACCTGCTCAAGAAATGTATCGCACCATATCTCCCTGCCGAAATTGTGAACCGTTCCAAAATGGGCTTTGGCGTTCCCCTCTACGACTGGTTCAGGAACGGGATTCGGGACTATGCCCGACGGCATTTGTTGGAAACCGAAGATCCGTATCTGGATCAGAAGTTTGTCGGTAAGATCTGGGATCAACACCAATCCGGCTTGCGCGACCGCTCCGCACAATTGTGGACAGTTCTCATGTTCCGCCTTTGGTATGCGCGCTGTTCGGCATTCCGGTGATGAAGAAGAAGATCCGCATCCTGCACATACTGCATTCATTTTCCGCAGGAGGTCTCGAGAACGGCGTCGTGAACCTGATCAACGGCTCCCCAAATCATCTCGAACATGAACTCTGCGTTCTTACCGGCGGAAGCGACTTCCTCGATCGTTTGAAGTTTCCGGTAGCTCATCACGAACTGCACAAGCGAGAGGGCAATGATATTTCAATGCTCCGCCGGCTCGCTGCGCTTATTCGCAAAGGCAACTATGATCTGGTCCACACCAGAAATTGGAGTGCTTTCGATGGGGTTCTGGCGTCCTGGACTGTGCCTCAGGTGGTTGTGGTCCACGGTGAGCACGGACGTGATATTCGGGATCCTAAGGGACTGAACCATCGCCGCAATCTCATTCGGAGACTGGCCGGTTTAAGGGTGAAACGGTTTGTCGCTGTTTCATCAGATCTATACCGCTGGCTCAAAAATATTGTGGCCATCCCTGAAGCCAAGCTTATCCTTATCCATAACGGCGTCGAGACCGATAAGTATCGTCCATTTCGCGACGTGGCCCTTCGTCAGGAGTTGGGTATTGGGCCCGAGGAATTCGTGGTCGGCACTGTGGCAAGACTCGATCCTGTGAAAAACCACGAGGGCATGATCAATGCCGTGGGTCAGCTCAATAGAGACGGCAAAAGTGCGCGACTGATCATTGTCGGCGAGGGCCCAAACCGATCGGCCCTGGAGTCATTAATCCAAACATGGCCATTTGGCCCACGACCGATCCTCACCGGCTATCGTCCGGACGCATGGAAATACTACGGCGTTTTCGACGTATTCATACTCAATTCCCACGCCGAAGGCATGTCCAATACCCAACTCGAAGCGATGGCATGCGGCCTCCCTGTGATCTGCACTCCTGTGGGAGGGAATGCCGAACTCGTGGAGGATGGAGTAAGCGGCCAATACACCTCCGTTGGTGACGATGCCGATCTCGCCGACAAGATATTGAAATATAAAGATGATCCAGACCTGCGCAGCAGGCATGGCGCCGCGGCTCGTGCTTTTGTGATCGCGAACCACTCACTGAACAAAATGATCTCCAGCTATGTGTCCCTCTACGAATCTTTCTTCGCGGAACATCAGACCTCCTGACATACCCCCGAAATTCCAAGGAATTTGTGCCTTTCTTCGGACATGGGTGCGCACCGAAATATGTCCGCTTTTTTCTCCGGGTCGGGGTCGGTATCGGTATCGGAATCGAAGGGAAACCGGGTCGATAGCGATTCCGATACCGATTCCGACCCCGGATTGGGACAGATTGCTTCTCGACCATGTCAGGAGCTCTGAACATAGATCAAGCAGCAGCGTCCACGACTAAGATGAAAGGGCAGCTATCCCAGGTAATAGGGCAGGAATCAGGACTCTGGTTGTTTCGAAGTCAGTTGCCGCAACACTGCTTTTCGCTCAAAGATATCCTGAATCGCGGACTCTTATCGACTGTACCGTGAGCATTTCGTCCCATAATAGAGAGGAACATGCCTGAGAAGGACAGGGAATCAACAAAAGCACCGGTGCAAATCCCGGACGGATTGAGCGTTGGAGCATTATCGGCACGTGAGCGCTATCGCCGATGGAGGTTTAATTCAACCGACCCGGATCGATTTGAGCTCTGGCCCGGATTTCGGTTCTTGATCTCAGAACTTATTCATGGGTCCAAAAGCATCGTAGTTGGTGCGACGGTGGATGGTGGACGACTTCTGGTGGCCAGAACGAAAATCTCGAGGTCGCTGGTCTCGAGAGAGCTTTGGCATTCCGGCTACACAGTGACGATCCCCGAGTACCGAGGCAAAGGGATCGGAAGACTCCTTATGCAAGCCGAGCTTGAGCAGGTTACACGATTTGGGGGAAGGTTTTGCGACGGCTACATCGCGAGGGACAACATCGCTTCCATAAGGATGTGCGAGGGCCTGGGTTTCCGCCCGCTACCCTTCATCCGCGTACACTGTCAGGCCAAATCGCCACCAGCGACAAATCGGCTCAAGATTTCCCC
Source organism: Acidobacteriota bacterium (assembly GCA_049511215.1). Classification (GTDB taxonomy): domain Bacteria; phylum Acidobacteriota; class UBA6911; order UBA6911; family UBA6911; genus JAFNAG01. The sequence goes on from JBEKYG010000049.1 coordinate 5,169, forward strand.
GCTTCGCTGCTTCGATCTCAGGAGTTTCCTCCCTGGCCTCAGCTCGATGGAAAAGACTGCCGGTGCGAAATGGATCGTGGTATTGGCAGAAGAGTTTGTCCGATGCCGGCAGCTTCTGCCGTGGAAACGACCGACTCACGGCTTATACGAAATAGTATGGGATGGTCAAACGACAGGCTTTGCCCGATGTGGTAGCGGGCACGTCAACTTCATATTTGATCCAGAGACCCTTCTCGAGGGTGGTCTCAAAATCGTTGAGGGTGTGGTAGGAGCACTCTCTGAAATGGGCCAGACCAGGAAAGCATTTCTTTTCGTAAACAAAGATCTCTGGGATCAGATCGCAGGCGCTACCTTCGCCGCTAACTTTGACTTCGTCTACCTTTGGGAACCAAAGTCGACCGCGCATCATCCTGGTGGCTAGGCCAATGAGTAATACTCCGAAGACAGCTGGGAGCGCGCTCTTCCCACTTTCCGGCTCTTGCCAAATAGTCATGAGTATCACGCTAGATGCGTGTGCTCCCAGGTTTCGCCAGCGTTTTCACCTACTGGGGAGCGCCCCTTGCGCAATAGGGATTGCTCGAAAATAAAGCAATTTCTTGCTCCGAGCCCCCAGGTGCTCACGGGGAGAAACCATGACAAGTCCTTGCACGCTGGGTACCCGCGATGCTGCTGGCCACGAAAAGACCTCTTGCGCTGCTTTCCAAACGACGAGCCTAGTTGATGACATTAGCTGCGTCTCTGCGCATAATTAACGACCTGCTGTTCAAGCGAGGAATCCGCGACAGCTATTGGGCGACGAGGAGCCTGATGCAGCATCTTGTGACGTGCTTTAGGCCCTCTCGCCGGCACTTCGCCAAGGAGGTCGTGCGCGGGCAGGCAATCTATTTGTTCGGGTCCCTGCGCCCCATTGCTCGGGAAGTCCAAGAAAGAGCACGCGCGGCGGCCGCGTGGCTTGCGCGAGCCCAGGACATTAACGGCGACGGCGGATTTTCGCAGGGATACTTCCCTTGCGATGCCGAAGGGGGTTGGCGAAGATCCTATCCTGAAACCACGGGCTACATCATACCGACTCTACTGGATTATGCTACACGCTTTGAGGATCCGGACGCTCGGGATCGAGCCTTGAGGGCGGCTCATTGGGAGATCAGCATCCAGATGCCGTCCGGCGCGGTCCAAGGGGGCCTGGTACTTCCCAAAGAGCTGCAATCTCCTGTCGCCTTTAATACGGGCATGGTTCTTCATGGATGGTCTGCAGCTTATCGGGCAACAGGTGATAGTGTGTTCCTTGGCGCCGCCCGCAAGGCTGCCGACTTTCTTCTGCAGGACTTAGACTCCGAAGGCTATTTTCGAACTCATGGTCCATTCGTCGCGACACACGCCTTGAAAACTTATGACTGCCTGTGCGCATGGCCCGTGTATCGCTTCGGGGAGGACGTCGAGGAGCGGCGTTACCAACTGGCAGCACTAAAAGCAGTGGATGCTGCAATCAGGCAGCAACGGTCTAACGGGTGGTTTGCCAACAACTGCCTGGATCGGCCTGAGGCGCCTCTCACTCATACCATCGGCTATGCCCTGCAAGGAATCCTGGAAGTCGGCATCCTATCGCGCAATGATAAATTCATCGAATCCGTCAGACGAGGGGTAAACCCTTTGCTTTCCGGCCTGTCGAGCAATGGATTCCTGCACGGACGATCTTATTCGGACTGGATTCCTGCCGCATTTTCCTCATGTCTGACCGGTTCGGCGCAGACGGCTGTGGTGTGCTACCGCCTGTATGAGCACAGCGGAGACGCGCGCTATTGGCGTGCAGCTCAGCAAATCTTGAACTTTCTGAAACCGCTGCAGTCGCTAAACTCCAAGGATTGTTCAATAAATGGTGCTCTTGCCGGCTCCTTTCCCATTCTGGGCAGTTATATGAGAGCCGGTTACCCGAATTGGGCCACGAAATACTATCTCGACGGCCTCCTGATGCAGGATCGCTTGGGCCATGCCCTGGCCGCGATCGGTGAATCCAATGATTGAGTTTCAAACTGTGCCCGAGCCGGACAAGGCCATGTTTACAAGTTTGTCGGTCCTTGCTCCCACCAATCCGTTTTATACCGCGGAGTATGCTGACTTCAGAAGAATCGCAGGCTATCAGCCTTGGGCTTTTCTCCTCAAAGAGAATGGACGAATATCCACAGGCTGCACAGCCTTTCTCAAGAATGGGGTATTATCGCGATCCCTGGAGATTGCCTCTGTTCCATCGTTTCAAGCCTCTGAGGCCTTCTGGGCCGGACTCATGGAGTTTTGCAGACGTCATCGGATTTCGGATCTGTGCGTGAACAGCTTCTCTTCGGAGCAGACGCGGATACCCATGTTCGCGCCTGAAACCTGGCGCAAACAGCGTCGCGAGTTTGTAATCCGGCTGCAGCATCCTGATCTCTGGAAGGCGATGACTAAAGGGCACAGTTATTGTATTAAGCGCGGGCGCAAGGCCGGTCTGCAGACTCGCTGGCAGACTAGCGAATCCGCCTGCATCGAACACGCCCGACTGGTGGGCGCATCTATGGTCCGACGACAGCAACGTGGAGAAAAAGTCAGCGCCATTTCGGAACAACGATTCTATTTGGATATTGTGCACAGCGGCGCCGGTGCCCTTTATCAGGCCATGCTCGACGATCGGGCAATATCCTCGAGCGTGATTCTGAGGGCTCCCAAAGGCGCTTATCTTCACTCGCTGGGCTCAGACGGCGAGGGAATGAAGATTGGTGCGGCGCACTTCCTCCTTTATGAGCTTGGCAATGAGCTGAAGGCCCAATCCGTTGACGTGCTAAATCTGGGCGGCACTGAAGAAACCGAAGGTGGCCTGGTGCAATTTAAGACCGGCTTCGGCGCCTCAACCGTTACCTTTAGCCTTGAAGCGGCTCACTTTGTGTTGGACAACCGCTGGGCGCGATACCTCAGGTCGGCGGTCGGCCGGATCCGAAGCAGATTTCATTAAGATGCGAGACCTGCTGCTCACAGTCATAATCCTCCTTAGCATACCGGTTGGGCTCTTCCAGCCCTATTATGGGCTTCTTGTGTACTCCTGGGTCAGCTACATGTATCCACAGTTGATGACCTGGTCTTTTGCGCGTACCTTGCCTGTTGCAAAGCTAACAGCGTTGTCGACGCTAGGCGGGATTCTGCTCAACCGTTCCGGCAATGTGTCGGTTCTTAAAGAGCGAGAAATGCTGTGTGTGTATGGTCTCATGGTTCTGTTTACATTATCCAGCTGTACTGCCATCTATCCTCAACTGGCATGGCCGCAATGGCAAGACATGCTCAAAGTCGTCCTCATGACCTCCATGACTGCTGCCCTACTGAGCACCAAAGAACGTCTCAAATTGTTTTTGACCGTTGTGGCGTTCTCGCTCGGCTATTACGGTTTTAAAGGAGGAATCTTCAGCCTTCTTACCGGAGGGCAGTATATGATCTGGGGGCCAGGCGACTCCATTATTGGCGCCAACAACAACCTAGGCCTGGCGCTTAACATGTGTCTCCCCATCTTCTGGTATTTAGCCAAGAACGAGGACAAACGATGGCTGCGTTGGGTGTTTCGCGCCGGTTTCCTGCTGACGATTCCATCGATCATGTTCACCTATTCCCGAGGGAGCTTCGTGGGACTCGCGGCTGTCCTGCTCTTCCTGATTCTGAAGAGTCGATACAGGGTGTTGCTCCTGGGGATCCTCATCGGAGCCGCCATCCTGATAGCAGGTTTTCTGCCCGAACAGTGGTCCACGCGGCAGCAAACGACTCTTGACTATGAGCAAGACGGATCGGCAATGTCCAGGATTGACAACTGGAAATTCTGTTGGAACCTTGCCCTGGACAGGCCACTGACGGGCGGAGGATTTCAGTTTTTTTCACTGGCTACCTTGGGGCGATACGCGCCGGAGTTCATTTCGAAATATCCTGGAAAGGCATGGGACACGCACAACATCTATTTGGGCATTCTCAGCGCTCACGGTTTTCCAGCTCTGCTTCTTTTTCTCGCTATGATCGCATTTTCATTTGGCAGTTGTCGGCATATGAAACGATCGGTTCAAGACCGTCATGACCTCCGTTGGATTGCGAATTACTCCGACTTAATCCAGGCAAGCCTGTTCGGCTTTCTGGTTAACGGCATGTTTGTCAACATGGAATATTTCGAACTACCATACAACCTCGTCGCACTGACCGTAAGCATGAAAGTCATGCTACGACATGAACTGGACCAAAGAGAACCTCTAAGCCTCGAAAGTGCAACCGCACCCGTTTTGGCGACCAACCCTTAATAATAGCTTTTGACAGAATCCTGAACCTGACGGCTGGGAGTATGCATGGACTTCACTTGCATCGCAGATACTGTTGCCAATCCAATGTTATTTGACCCGTCCAGCGAGCATGCTGCACTTCGGGCCATGGTGCGTTCGTTCGCAAACCAGGAACTCCTGCCCCGCGCGCGCGAATGCGACGAAATGGAACAATTCAATGAACAGCTTTTCCGCAGTCTGGGAAAGAATCTGAATCTGTTCGGCATCACGGTGCCATCTCCGTATGGCGGCGCCGGTATGGATGCGCTTGCCTCAACGCTTGTCGTAGAAGAGCTATCCGCGGTCGACCCGGGATTCGCCCTGTCTTATCTGGCCCATGAAGTTCTCTTCGTTCATAATTTCTTTCATTCATCGTCCGAGGAACAGCGCACAAGATTTTTGTCGCGCGTCCTCGATGGAACATGGATCGCCGGCATTGCGCTCACCGAACCCGGATCAGGAACCGATGTATTGGGAATGAGCACCCATGCCGAACCTCATGCCGACCACTACATTCTGAACGGAGTCAAGCAGTTCATCACCAACGCCCCACAGGCAGACGTTTTTTTTGTATATGCGAAAACGGAGCGAACCTCGAAAAGAATAACCGCTCTCCTCATAACTCGGGACCTGAAGGGTGTGTCCATTGGTAAGCCGGAAGCAAAAATGGGCATGAGATCTTCCCCAACAGCGCAAGTAGTTTTCGAGAACGTCATTGTCCCCCGTGAAAACCTGCTGGGGGAGGAGGGCAATGGCCTCGTGCACATGATGAGGAATTTGGAGATTGAACGCGTGACTCTGGCCGCGCAGAGTCTCGGGATTGCCCGCACTTGCCTCGCCAATGGTGCACGATATGCCATCCAGGATCGTAAGCAGTTTGGCCAACCGCTGAGCGTGTTCGGACAGATCCAGCGCATGCTTGCCGAAGGATTTGCCGAATACCAGGCAGCCCGTGCGCTCGTTTATTCTGTCGCGTCGCAAATCTCACCAAACCAACGGCGCAGCCTGGGCGCGGCATCCGCCAAACTCGTCGCTTCGCGCATGGCAGAGAAAGTCGCTCGGGAAATGCTCCAGATTCTCGGCGGATACGGCTACACACGCGAATATCCCGTCGAACGGTTCCTGCGCGATTCCATCCTGCTAAGCATCGGGGGAGGGACCAACGAAGCCATGCAGAAGAACATTACCCGAGACCTCGCCATCTGCTTGAAGGATTGATTCTTTGGCGATAGATCGCAAACACATCGGTCAATGCTTCGCTTCCGCCACATGTCTTTCGTCTTTATTGGCCTCAGAGCTTTTCGCCCTCCGAAGATGAGATAAATGGACTTATTCTAACCTTGGGTTTCTAATTCAGCAGTCTGCGATGAATGCTTGTACACTAAAGATTCTGCATGTTCTGGATCACAGTCTTCCTTTACACAGCGGATACTCGTTCAGAAGTCACAGCATACTGCTTGAACAACAAAGGCGAGGTTGGCGGCCGATTGCACTGACTTCACCGAAGCACGAGAATGAATGCAAACCACCCTGCGAATTGGAGGAGTTCATTGAGGGCATTCACTATTATCGATGCGGGAAACAGTCGCATTCGAAGTCTTACGCTGTCGCGCAGCTGCAATGCGTCGCAACCACCGCGCGCAGACTCCTGGACGTGGCACGTAGAGAACGGCCCGATATCTTGCACGCCCATTCACCCGTTTTGAATGGGCTCGCGGCACTCTATGTCGGGCGCCGCCTTCGCATCCCAGTGATTTACGATATCAGGGCATTCTGGGAGGATGCTGCCGTAGACCACCAGTCCTATCGAGAAGATTCTTGGAAATACCGTTTGAGCAGGAACTTAGAAACCTGGGTTTGCCGAAAAACTGCACACGTCGCGGTACTCTGCAACGGTCTGAGAAGGGACTTGATTATACGTGGCATTCCATCTGAAAAGTTGACGATGATTCCAAATGGGATTGACCCCGAGAAGTTCCGCACCCCTGCATCCGTCTCTAAATCCCAACTATGGAATTTTAACGGTAAGAGAGCGATCGGTTTCATCGGCTCCTTCTATCGCTATGAGGGGTTGGATCTCCTGGTCAACTCGTTTCATCATCTTGTCAGACAGAATGGCTGGGCATCGAACTTCGTGCTTGTTTTGGCAGGAGGCGGCGAAGTCGGCGAGGAGCTGCGAACTCAGGCACACAGCCTGGGCATTGCTGATCTTGTCATCTTTGCCGGACGCGTGCCTCATGCGAGTGTACCCGAACTGTATTCGTCTCTGGAGTTCCTGATATACCCGCGCAAGTCCATGCGCCTGACTGAGCGGGTCACGCCACTGAAGCCGCTCGAAGCCATGGCAATGGGGCGTCCTCTGATTGCGAGCGATGTTGGGGGCCACCGCGAACTGGTCATCAACGAACGGACCGGCCTGCTGTTCAAGGCAGGCGACTCTCTTTCTTTGAGCGAGGCGATGAAGCGTTTGGGATCGGATGACCAGCTGAGAGAATCTCTAGCCCTCGCAGGGCGAAATTGGGTACTGAGAGAACGCACGTGGTCGGCAACCACCGCTCCCTATCAAGGCATCTATGAGACTCTGATTGGCATCTCAAGGGCTGCCACCGCTTAAACAGCAGCAAGATTTCCACGCATTAGTGTCCGTGCCCATGAAGCTCCAAATCGAAGAAGCCGAGGTAGAGAAGGAGCGCGAGAGGTTGGTTGCTTTTCTCCGCGACAATCTTACGCCCCGTTCCGATAATGCTCGATTTGATTGGTTATACCTGAACTCTCCGTTTGGGCGCGGTAGAGTATGGATGGCGTTTGGACCCACTCAAGGACTGTTGGGAGTAGCCGCGGCATTTCCACGCCAGTTTTACGTGTACGGAAAGAAATCCGTGATCTGGGTCCTGGGTGACTTTTGCATCTCTAAATCACACAGAAGTCTGGGCCCCGCTATCCAGCTCCAGAAAGCCTGTCTCCAGGGACTCCGGCAAGCCGGGGCCTCCCTTGGCTATGACTTCCCGAGTCGGCAGATGCAGGCGATTTATAGGCGTATCTCTATTCCTGAAAGCGGCGCAGTCACACGCTTCGTAAAGCCTCTGCGATTCGATTTGGAGATCCGTGCAATTTTGCGACGACCTTGGCTTCTGAAATT
>JBEKYG010000050.1:0-12603 GCA_049511215.1 Acidobacteriota bacterium
AATGGACACCTCCATAAGAACGTTGCCGGGCAATAGAGACAGCCCTTTCCCGATCATTGCCAGTGCCCACTTTTGAAGGCTTCCATCGCTCACCGGAACCGTTGGGGAGCCGAGGACCTTATCGAACAGCGGAATTGCCAGGGCAGTGGTCAGCACCTCGAGGATCCCCGCCCCAAAGAGAAGTACAAAGGAGATGCCCAAGCTTAGGCGATAAGGTCGGATGAAGGGAAAAAGCCTGCGGAAATCGTTCATGGATCCTGCCCGAAACGGGCATTTTAGAGTGCCAAGGCCGACAGAGTCAATGCGTGACGACTAAAACTGCCAGAACTGCGAAGGCCTCCAAGAAATCGTCTCTCTTGAAGGCCTTCGTATTATCTGCATACCGGTAACGGCCCGGCCCCTGTCTGCCGCGGCAGCCTTGGGAGCGTATCGAGCGGCGGTTGGCAATCGGGCACTTTGATCGCTACTCTCCTGCGCCCCGCGGCGCAATCCTGTGGGGCTGGCACGCTCGGAGCACTGGATGATGCCGCTGCCCGCGTCGCGTCATACCGGGCGCCTTCATTGCAGCCAGGGCGTGGAGCATACGATACGCGGGTTCGCGTGCCTCCTGCAGACGAGTTGCGGCGGCGCTCAAGCTTGGCGCTGCCGCAACTCTCATTTGTAACCGCAGAGCCCCCGGACGTCCCCACTGGTATTCGGACAACGATATTGGCGCGGCGCGTAGTCCGAGGACGCCTGATTATCAGGAGACCTTTTTTACCGGAGCGCTCGCTGGTGGAGCACTCGCGGCGGGCGCAGCGCTCGGCGGCGCTGAGCGCCCTGCCGCCGGCGCGCTCATCGTGGGTCCCGATACATTGGGAGATCTCATGGGAGCCGAGGAACCCATCGATGGTGAATAGGAGGGCCGAGCCATCGATCCAGATGAACCCGATGATGGCGGCGCCGACTGCTGCATCCTCCCGGCCGAGCTATCCATCGTACGCGCTTGCGGTGGCGGGGAGTCCATCCTGTGCACCTCACCCGCGGGAGCTTGCTGCATCCGAGGCACCGAATCCTGTCGCTGTGGCATTGGCTGTACCGTTCGTCCTTGCTGCATAGTTGGCGTGGAACGGGATTGGGGGACCTGATACGTGCGCGCCGGCGCGCCATTATCCTGTTGAATCCTATTGCCCGAGTTCGGATTCGCTCTCAGATCGCGCCCCTGTTGATCCGTACGCGCCCGAGACACGGCGATCGCCGGATTGGTGATGGCAACAAACTTGTCGCCGCGAGCCCTGAACTCCGGATCGGTTCGAACTACCACCGGGCGCGTCTTGATGCTTGGACGTTCCGCAAGACGATCGGGCGCCGGGGAGAAGCTTCGCGCCGTCGGTCGAACGTCAAGAGCTCCAGTTACGATCCGCCCGCCTTGCCTCGGATCTATGCCCGTCACCCTATCAATCCTGCCACCCGGGCTCCCATTTACAAACTGGTCCGTACGAACGCTGAGAAAAGCCGTGGGGTTGTGCCGGTTGATCAGGTCGTCGGGCCCTCGGCGCTGCATTAGCCGCATTTCATTGAGGTAATAAAGATTTGCCCTATTGAAGCCGTTGAAATAGTAGTTGTTGACGTTGTAGTAATCTCCTGGTCCAAGCGGAAGCCAGGAAACCCAATTCGCTCCCTGATAGAATTGAACCAAACCGGGCGACCAAAAATGGAAGCCAAATGACGGTCCGGGCAACCAGGCCCAGCCAAAGGACGGGTCGTCGATCCAGCGACCGTAGTGATAGGGCAGCCATCCCCACGGCTCATAAGAAACCCAGGTCCACCCCCAGTTTGGCCGATAACACCAACGCCCATCCCAGTATGGGGCCCAACCGGCACCTACTTGCGGAATCCAAGCCGCTCCATATCCATTTATGCTGCCCCATCGCCCGTACATGTCCAGATCACTGGCACCCATGTAGACGCCGTCCGCGATGTAATTGCGGCTCTCGCTGGCAGTCTCAGCGGCATTGCGGCGGTCGTTCCATTCATCCCATGCATCCCGCTGGTCGTAGCGTGCCAGAACTTCCACCCCATTTTCGGCAGCGGGAACATGCAGAAATTCCCCGGATGACACATGCTTGGAGAAACGGTTGTTGGCTGCCTCCATCGCTCCTTTTCTCACTATGCCGTCGGAATCGCCGTTCTCGGCGATGTCAAACCGGTAGCTGCCCTTATCTGTGGTAGTGAAGGCTGCCGCCGGGGTGTCGATTTCAAACTGCACTGTGCTCCGCTCAGTAAGAGAGCACAGCCCGATCAGAACTCGCAGTTGAATTAACTCCTCCCTCATCGTGAGAATCTCGACATCGGTCTTTTCGGCAAGTCGCACGACCGAACCGTCGTCAAACTCGATCTCGGCCCTGCCATTTTCTCCTGTGTATATGCGATCGGCGGGCTGCAGCGCCATGTTGATACTGGCGGCAGTCCACTCCACCTCATCTGTATGCTGGAAGCTGACGTGGCCTTCCAGATAGGACAACCTTGCAATGCGGAAATAGTCCTTTGACTGTGCCATGCCGTAGAATGTGCACATTCCGAATGCGAGAACCAGCAAGATCAGTTTGCGTGCCATAATAGCCTCCCGGGGTAGCCCCCATCTGAGTAATGAAGCCGTCACCCTAATAGATGCGACTTCTGAGGCAAAGGATCAGAAAAGAGTGGAGCCAGGACTGACTCGCTCATCGTTTTTTGTATGCCCGTCCTTGGCATAACCTTTACAATTCAATTATCCCACATTTATCCACAGAAAGCGATAAGACCATGAGTGGACCCGCTATTAATCCGTCCCGGGAATGTTGACCGGAGCCTTCAAGCTCTGGCAGAGGCCCAAGGACGGCGCGTTCATTCCGAATAGATATCGGTTCGCATTCGCCCGTATCCGCACTCGCCATGTTCAAGTCCACCCCCTGCCGGACTACGGCGTTCTCATCCCAGACCCGTTCGTCCTTGGCTGGTTCTGATCTCCTTCACAAAGGGAGTTAGGTCCACTTTCACCAGGTGCGAGACTTGCTCGATCAGGAAATCTGCAACTTCCTGAGCGGTTGCGAGTGTCATCGCTTTGTCGACGATTTTTCTTGCGGCCCGCACGGTCACCGCACGCACCAACTGGCGGATTGCCGGAATGAATCTTGGGTTCATGCTCAACTGGTCGTAACCCATGCCCAGGAACAGGACTGCGAAGAAAGGGTTCGAAGACATCTCGCCGCAAATCCGCGCCGGCTTTTTCAGCCTCTTGGCGGTCGCGGAAATTCGGGCAAGACACTGCAAAATCGAAGGATGCAGGGGTTGAAAGAGGTGCGCGACCTGTGGGTTGTTCCGGTCGACAGCGAGGAGATACTGGATCAGATCATTGGTTCCCACACACAAGAAGTCCACCTCATGAGCCAGCTGATCCAAGGTCAGAACAGCCGCCGGGACCTCAATCATAGCTCCAATCGGGATGGGCTCGGGCGTTTGGCCTCCGCCGAGGCGGATGCCACAGCGGACCCGATCTATCAGCTTTTTGGCTTCCCAGAGCTCTTCCACGGTGGAAATCATTGGAAGCACGATTTCCAGCTTTCCGTAGGCTCCGGCCCGCAGAATCGCCTCGACCTGTGCGGCGAACTGTTCCTGCGCACGGAGGCTCAGCCTGATGCCGCGCAGACCCATGCTCGGGTTGGGTTCTGCGGATGGTTCCGTGCGCGCCCAGCTCTTATCACCGCCAGCATCCAAGGTTCGCACTGCTACTGGATGCGGGGCCATTTCCTGTGCCAGCATTTGATACGTTTCAAGTTGCTCGCTCATGCTGGGAAAGCCCTGGGGGTGCGCGAAGAATAGGAATTCCGAGCGGAAGAGGCCGATTCCCTCCGCGCCGCATTTTTTTGCGGCCAGAACCTCGTGGGGAAGCTCGGTGTTGGCCTGTAGCCAAACGCGGCAGCCATCATCGGTCATGACCGCGGGTTCCTGTGGGCCGGAGGGTTCGATTGCCCCTAAGCGTGCCTCCTCGAGCCGGGTTCGCAGCCTGCCGAGGCGCTCCTCACTGGGGTTCAAGACGAGCTGGCCTTCATCCCCATTCACCAGCAGAAGATCCCCGGGTGCCACTGTGGCGGTAAAACCCTTGATTTCCATCACTGCGGGAAGGCGCAAACTACGGGCAATGATCGCAGTGTGTGATGTAGGGCCGCCGGACTCGAGCGCCAGGGCTCGCACTTTTTGCAAGTCCATGGTGGCAAAGGTTGACGGGTTGAAATCGTGTCCTATAACGATCAAATCCTCCGGCAGGGCTGTCCAGCTAAAGGGCTTGTCGCCTGACAGATTGAGGAGGATGCGCTCGACCACATTTTCGATGTCGCTCACTCGCTCACGGAAATATTGGTCGTCGAGCGACTGATACGCATTGCGGATCCGGTCTGTGGCCTGTCGGACCGCCCACTCGGCGTTGACACCATGGATGCGGATGATAGAGATAATATCCTCTATCAGGCTCTTGTCTTCGAGCATAAGGATATGCACATCCAGGATAAAGCCATGTTCCGGCCCAACCTTCTTTTCCAGCCTGAGCCTCAGTTCTTCCAACTGTTCCCTGGATGTTTGCATGGCCTGCTGGACGCGCTCGATCTCCTCCTCAAGGCGAGCATCATCGATGAATGTCTTGAGGATGACGCGGTTATAACTATCTAATTTGAGAGCGCTCCCCAGAGCGATTCCGGGCGAGACCCCGTTGCCCTGAAACAACACCTCGATCTTTGTGCTATTCAAAGCTCTTCTCCGAACCGGCCAGCGAATAGCCGCACAATTGCGTTGCTGGCTTCGTCCTCGTCTGCGCCGCTGATGGAAACAACCAGCCGTGTTCCTTTGGATGCGCCAAGCATCAACACCCCAAGAATGCTCTTGCAGTCGATTTCCTGCTGATACCCTTCCCGTGACAGATAGATAGCGCTGCTGAAGCGGGAACTCATATGAACGAGCTTCGCCGCAGCCCTGGCGTGCAACCCTAGATTATTCTCCACTTCGATGATTTTTCGGATCATGCAGATAAAAAGTCGCTTGCCATGGAAATGCTTGACCGCCCCTGCTCGCATACCGTGCGCGCCAATGATTCCAAAGTCTCCCCGTCCTTCTGGCTTGCGATTTTTATGATCATCGGCAAGTTGACTCCAGTCACAATATCCACTTTTCCGGGTTCGTGGAAGGAAAAAGCGATATTGGAAGGAGTGCCGCCGAACATGTCCGTCAGGATAAGTACTCCCGAGCCGTTGCCGACCTCCGCAATGCCTCGCTCGATCTCACTTCGTGCGTCATTCACGTCATCGTGCCAGCCGATGGAAACCGCCTGAACATGCGAGATTTCTCCAACAATCATTTCAGCCGCCGCCAGCAGTTCCTGTGCGAGATGCCCATGGCTTACGAGCAACGCCCCAATCATAGATATTCCCTTTGGATTAAGAACTGGTTTGAGAAGGCCGTCCCTGTCCTTCATCCCGATGTCTGACCTTTATCGTCACGCTGCGAATCTTGAGCAACTTGGCTAACTCCTCCACCACATAAACCGATCGATGGCGTCCTCCGGTACAACCGATTCCTACAGTAAGATAAGCCTTTCCTTCTTTGATATAAAAGGGGACCAGGAACTTCAGGAAATCCCAGACCCGTTTAATGAACTCCTTCGTCTCCGGAAATGATCGCAGGTATTTTGCGACTTCACGATGCCGGCCGCTCAGCATCCGCAGCCCGGAAACAAAGAATGGATTTGGCAGAAAGCGCACATCAAAAAGTAAGTCGCTTTCGAGCGGAACTCCATGTTTGTAGCCAAAGCTCACGAGGTAGACTATGAGCCTTTCCACGCGCGGATGTGCCCGGAATCGGTCCATCACCAGGGCCTTGACCTCATGGATTGAATAGTTTGAGGTGTCTATGATGACATCAGCGCGTTCCCGAATGGCGCGCAGACGCTTGCGCTCAAGCCGAATCGCATCGCGCAACGGTTTATCCGCCGTCAGGGGATGCGGCCGGCGAGTCTCGCTGAACCTCCGGACCAGGATCTCGTCATGCGCCTCGAGATAAAGCACGAAAAGCCTGAATTCGAATTCGCGCAGGCTTGAAAACATCGTTTCGAGGTCGCGCAACCTCTCTCCGGCTCGGATGTCGATCACGAGCGCCGCACGTTCCACCACACCGCCGCTTACGTGGATGCCTTCAATAAACTTGGGAATCAACGGGACCGGAAGGTTGTCAATGCAGAAAAAACCCAGGTCCTCGAAGGCCTTCAGAACGGTCCCTTTGCCGGAACCGCTCATTCCCGTGACGACTACTAGCTCCTGAAGGCTCATAGTCCGCTCGAAGCTCCCGGATTCAACTAGCCGAAAACCGGCCGTCGCCGTCTGGTAGCTGCCTCTGTTGAAGTTCCTCTGAATGCTGATGTCGACGCTTGCGAAGCAGATGGGTACGAGCGGCTACTTCGACCAGGGTCGACACGTTCCTGCCCGGCGCGACGGGCATTTCGATGACAGGCACGGGCACGCGCAGGATCTCCAGGGTCGATTGGTCAAGGCCAAGGCGATCATATTCACCGTCCGGCTTCCATCGTTCGAGTCGAACCACAAAATCGAGCGCATGAGTTTGTTTAGTCGCAGAGATGCCGAACAACTCTCGGATGTCGATTATGCCGAGCCCCCGCAATTCCATATGGTGCTTCAGCAGGGGTCCGCCCGCGCCAACGAGACGATCGATGCCGGTGCGTGTAATCTCGACGCTGTCGTCGGCAACCATACGGTGGCCCCTCAAAACAAGTTCAAGCGCGCACTCGCTCTTGCCGATTCCCGAAGGTCCCAGGATGAGCACCCCCAATCCGAAAACCTCCATGAAAACACCGTGGACAGTGGTTTGAGGAGCCAGGCGCACTTCAAGAAAATCTGCAATCCTCCGGTTTGCTACCGAGCTCAGGGCCGCGGTCCGCAGCAATGAAAACCCGCCTTCAGACGCGAGCTGCCGGAAGCCGGCAGGCACATCCAATCCTCGAGTGATGACGATGCAGCAGATCTCGATCTCATGTAAACCGCGGAGCGATTTCTCGTAGGCCGCCGGATCCAGGGTTTTAAGATAATTCAGCTCACTGCCACCGAGGAGCTGAACCCGGCCAGGATGGATGTAATCCGTGTAGCCGGCCAGCGCCAAGCCGAGTTTCTGGATTCGCGGAGAGCGAATCACGCGCGCCATCCCTTCGTCTCCGGAAATGATCTCGAGATCCAAACCTAGATCCAGGGCGCGGGTGAACTCTTGTACAGTAATACCCTCTGGCTGGACTCCCTCCTGTTCAAGCATAAAACTCCGGTCCCCGGCCCACATTAATCCTGAATCAGGCCGAGCGTGCCGTCTTTGCGTCGATAGAGGATATTCATGGCTCCGGATTCCACGTTTCGAAAAGCCACAAAAGGATACTCAGATCGGACCAGTACGGCGGCGGCATCGTCCACGGCCATGGCCTTTCTCGGCAATTCTTCCTCCAGAATGGTCGCGCCCCGGTCCATCCGCGGCGGCACCTTTGATTGCCTGATTCCGGATTTCTCTTCGACAGACCTGGCCCTGGCTTTCTGACGTTTCGTTTCGATCAGCCGGCTTTTGTTCTCGACTGCCTGACGTTCGATCTTCTCGATGGCGCGCACTATCGACGTATACATGTCGTCGGTCTCGCCCTTCCCAGTCAGATCCAGAAGCTTCGATCGGAGAAGGATCTCTGCCGTGTGTCGCTCCTTTTCGACGTCGATGATTACGTGAAAGCTGGCGTCATCGCCGAAGAACTTTTCGAACTTGCGCAGTCTTTTTAGAACATAGGACCGGATGGCGGCTGTGATCACAACATGCCGTCCAGTAATTTCCACGTTCATTATTCTATCCTTTCAGCGGGCAGTTGGCGGTCGCCGGTTGGGAGTCGAGTGTGTGGCCGCGCTTCTCTGCTGACTGCTGTTTTCTGCCGAGATTTTTCGGCGTACGGCCGACAGCCTACTGCTGTAAGAGATAGCTGATTCTCCGTTCGCGCGAGCCCTGGATTTGCATCTGCTCCCGATATTTCGCCACTGTGCGCCTTGTCACAAAGACATTATCGCGCCGCAGCAATTGCCCGATCTGGTTGTCCGAGTACGGCTTTAGTTTGCTTTCGTCATCGATCAGTTTCCTGATTTTCAGCTTTACCTGCACAATCGAGAGCTCTTCGCCGTCCGGGCTTTCCACCCCCATGGTAAAGAATTTTCGCAATTCCATCACCCCTTGCGGAGTGTCCACATATTTATTGGTCACGACCCTGCTTATTGTCGAACTGTGCACCCCTAACTCGCTGGCCACATCCTTGATCAACATGGGCCGCAAGGCAGAGGGCCCTCGTTCTAAGAACTCCCGCTGTCGGTTGACGATGCACTCGCACACTCGATAAATCGTGCGCTTGCGCTGGCTGACGCTTCTCAGCAGATCCACCGCCGAACGAAATTTCTCACGCAGGAACGCCTTGGTTTCGCCGCTTACGCCGTTGCTCTTGAGCAGTTCGCGGTAACTGGAGTTGAGGCGTAACTGCGGCATTCCTTCATCATTTTGGATGATGACAAACTCGCCGTCGACCTTGGCGATCGTCACCTCCGGCTGCACATAGTTCACATTCTGGGGATTGTACTTTAGTCCTGGTTTTGGGATTAGATGCTTAATCGTATCTATCGCTTGCAGTATCGCTTCAAATGCAGACCCTGTACGCGTAGCCAGCTCTTTAAACTTATGATTTTCCAGAAGTGCCAGGTGTTCGTTGACAATCTTCCAGGGAAGACTATCTCTCAGGCCGCGGCCTTCGAGTTGCAGCAGGAGGCATTCTCTAATATCCCGTGCTGCCACTCCGACCGGATCGAAACTCTGCACTAGCTTGAGCGCGATCTCGGCCTCCGCCGGTGTTGCGGCTGTCAGTTCGCGAAGCTCTTCCATGCTCAGGAGCAGATAGCCGCCCTCATCCAGGTTACCTATGATCTGAGCTGCGATCTCGGCCGTGCGCTCGTCGGCTTCCGAGAGACCAAGTTGAGCATTCAAGTGATCGGTAAGCGAAGGGGCGCGAACCAAAAAAGTCTCGAACGAGGGTTTGTCCGGGTCCTCAACCTCCCGATTCTTGTAGCCGGTGTCCAGATACTCGTCCAGGAAATAGTGGATATCGATCTCCTCAAACGAGTCCTTTTCCCGGTCGCGTGTATCCGGAACTGCCTCGGCCGCCTTCTCTTCTAAATTCAATTCCCTCGGTGTTTCCGGCTCGATCACCTCCTCCAGGATCGGATTCTCGGTTAATGCCTCGGTGAGCATATCTTGCAGCTCCAGCTTGTTGAGCTGGAGCAACTCGATCTTCTGCAATAGCGAGGGCGTCAGCGCGAGCCGCTGAGTTAACCGCAAGTCGAGTGATTGCCGCAAATGCTGTCGCCGATTGTTCATCGTCTAGATGAGCCTGAAGTTTTCCCCAAGGTAGACTTTTCTGACTTCGCTGTCGCTGGTAAGTTCTTCGGGAGTACCCACACGTAAGATCTTGCCCTCGTTTATTATATAGGCGCGATCTGTGATATTCAAAGTTTCCCTGACGTTGTGATCGGTAACCAGAACCCCGATACCGCGCTTCTTCAACTCGCCGATGATACGCTGAATATCCAGGACGGCAAGAGGATCGATTCCGGCAAAAGGTTCGTCCAGCAGGACAAACTGAGGCGTAAGTACGAGGGCGCGAGCGATTTCCAGGCGACGCCTCTCACCGCCGGACAGGGTGTACGCTCCCTGTCGCCTTAGAGGCGCAATACCAAATTCCTCGAGCAGCCTCATCACACGCTCCCTCTGCTCCTCCGGCGAGATCGGCAAGGTTTCTGCGATGCACTGGAGATTTTCCTCTACGGTCAGTTTTCTAAACGCAGAGGGCTCCTGAGGCAGGTAGCTTATTCCTGAGCGTGCCCGCTGGTACATCGGAAGCCCGGTGATGTCGGAACCATTGAGGAGAACCTTCCCGGACTCCGGAGAGATCAGACCCACCACCATGTAAAACGTAGTGGTCTTCCCTGCCCCATTGGGTCCCAGGAGGCCAACCACTTCGCCCCGCCCGAGCTCGAGACTGACATCGCTGACAACAATTCTACCTCGGTAGGACTTCTCCAAACCCAAGGCCCGCAACCTCGCATCATTCATCGTAAATCATTCTATTTCCATGATATAACTTGGGATCAGCGACCCGCCTCGATCCTATCATCGGCGGTATAAATTGTCAATCGAGGCGCCGTGATGATTTGCTTGTCGCGACCGACAATTTGCGCCGGATTTCCGGTCACGATGAACTTTCCGCCGGCGAGAAAATACTCCCCCTGATCGCCCTTGACTTCCCTGCCGGCCTGGATGAGCCGAAGGTTTTCTTTCGAAACGGCCCTTTCCACAGCCTTCCCCGCAGAATCCAGGTAGGCATCCATTGAATCGGACCAGACCTTAGCGTCAGCGGAGTCGAGATAGACGCCCCCCGCGTAATGGATGCTGTTCGAGCTTTGGGAGTACTGCAATTGCGCACATCGGATCAGGATCGGCCCGCCTCCCTCTTTCTTATCGTCTTTCTTCACAACCGCTGGTTGCTTTTCTTTTGCCGGTTTTCCCTGATTGACATCTCTGGACCGAAGAATGAGATGTCTGACGCCTCCTCCCGCTTCGACGCTGCTTCCCTTGTTGAGAATCAAGAGCGATTGCGCCTGCAGCTGGCTGTCTGGTGAAAGCAGGTTTACGTTACCACTGTAGCTGGCCTTGTCCTGTTCATTCCAATAAAGCATCTCATCGGCGGTCACCACAGTGGGAGAAGAGCTATCCGCCGAGGAGGTCATGAATCCTTGCGATTTTCCAGCCGTGGACTTGAGCACTGAGCGGACATTGCGCCGGACCGTCAAGAGTTTCCCTTTGCGGTCATATTCGATGATCTCGCCACTGGCCGAGTAGTCCGTTTCGTTGATACTCGGATGGTCGGTAAGCATGAGCTTTTCAGTCGCCGCAGAGAAGTCGCAGGTGTCGGATTTTGCCGTTCTTGTCCCATCCTGATAGGTGAAGCCTCCGGTCTGGTGGATCGATTCAGCACTGCCGTCGGCCTCCCGGAACTGAGCACGAATGCTGTTGCTCGTCGTGTGGAACTCTTCCGCCGATGCACCTGTTTCCCCGGAGCGAAACGCCACCTGGACGTGGCCCTCTCCCGTCAGTCTCTGAAGGCGGTTGTTTCCGTTGTAGAAACTGAAATCGACCCGATCCGACTGCAAGCGGCGCAACTGCGTGCCCGCGGTTCCCGGCTTGGGTAGAGCAGTCAAACTCACACCGCCGGTCGCTATACCCCACTCCAAAGCTTCGCCGGTTTCCGAGTAGTGCATCGTCAACGAGGAAGAGGTCAGCAACCGGCCAGACTCGCTGGGACTGCGGCCCGGCGATTTCCACTGGACCGCCTTTTCAGCCTTCAGTTCACCTGGCACGCTGCGACCCTCCAGATTGCGAAACGAGATGCGAATATCCTCGGCCTGGAGTTCATCCGGCAACCCGGCGCCCGTGCCAATACTCATGCTTGCATGATCACGGACTTCCATGCTTTCAAGAGTATTACCACCAGGTACCATAACCGCTTCCAGCCAGCTGCCGGAAACTGCAGTTCTTTGCGTCGCGTGCGTGACCTCGAAACGCACGTTCTCTTTACTCTCAATTATGTGCGGCAGGCCTTTCACGGGATCCATGTTTATCTGGATCTCATTGGCCGAAAGGCTCTGATCCCCGCCGGGAGATTTCAACGCAAATCCAGCCTGCCCTTGAATGTGGATGCTTTCGAGAACCTGCGACTCTGCCTCGATGTTCAGATCCAGGCGGTCACCGTGCAATGTACGCACGTCACCTTGTTCGTTGGATTCGTAGACCGCGTTGCCCTGGCTAGAGAGGCCTGTGAGGTGTTTTTGATCGGCACTAAACGCTGCGTCGATGCCGTCGCCGGAAAGGGAACTGGTCGGGGAGACGATGTGCGCTGCGCCCAACAAACGGATGACGTGCTCCTCCTCCGAGTAAAACCCATGCTGCGCAGTGAAGTGATAATCCTCGACCTTCACGGACCCATCCGGGCCCGCGACCCTCCGCTTCACCAAAAAGTCTACTTCACTCAACAATTCCGTGGTTTTTTTAGCGTTGTCATAACGGACACCCTTGGCGGTGCCGCTGGCTTGAGACGATGTTAATTGAACGCGATCGTCCGAAGCTCCAGTCTGATTGCCGATATCGTAATGAAGCCATTCCATGCGCAGTTCGACATTCTGGCCAATATGGAGGCGGACAGCGCCGGTGAAAAACATCTGCTTGCCCTTCTCATCATACTCGCCGTTCTGGCTGGTGATGTCGCTGCGCACGCTGCCGTCGGGATTAAAGCTCATCGCATGGACACCCTCGAGCAGCCTCTTGCCCTGCCGGGTTTCCTGCAACTTCTTCGCTCGCACGTTGAATTTGAGGACGCCCTTTTCGTTCGAGGAGAATTCAAGGGTTTCTGCTGAACGAAGCAATTCCGGGCTCAGGATCTGCCCAGCCGGCTTGGCTACGTCGCGGCGATGG
>JBEKYG010000051.1:0-12539 GCA_049511215.1 Acidobacteriota bacterium
GAACCATCCGCGTGCAACCGCACCCGGGGCTTGCCGGCTTCTGCGTGGTTTCTTCCGGCGCCCGGAGTCAAACGCGCCTTTACAGCAGGAACCGCTATGATTGTCAATAGGACCTGCGCGTTTGACTCCGGGCGCCGGAAGAAACCACGAGCGCGCAGCGCTCCCCTCCGGGAAGCAGAAGCCGGCAAGCCCCGGGTGCGGTTGCCTGCGTGAATCCGCGTCCTGAAAATACATCATGGTATTTGTGAGCTTATGCACTTAGTGACAAAGGTTACTCCAGAACAAGCGCAACCATGCATCCAATTCTTGCGCAGTCCAAATCCAAAACCCGCAATCCAAAATTCGTCCGGCTCACTTGCCAACGCAAAACCGGCTGAAGATCTCGCCCAATATGTCCTCCAGCCTCGTCTCGCCGGTGATCTCGCCCAGCTTCTGCAAAC
Organism: Acidobacteriota bacterium; assembly: GCA_049511215.1. Classification (GTDB taxonomy): domain Bacteria; phylum Acidobacteriota; class UBA6911; order UBA6911; family UBA6911; genus JAFNAG01. The sequence continues at coordinate 441 of JBEKYG010000051.1, forward strand.
CCCGGTGCAGATCCGCCAGCACGAACTCCTCGGACAAGCCGGCGCGCAGGGCGCCGCAGCCGGTGGCCAGATGCTGCCGCGCTGCTTCCAGGCACTGGCAGTGTCGGAGATTGGTTACGAGCAGGCCGTCGCGATCGCGCCCCTGATCCCCGAAGAGATGACGCGGAATCGCCGTTCGAAGCCTGTCCATGCCTGATCCTGTCAGGGCGGAAATATCGAAGCATGGCCAGATGGCGGCATACTCGGCCCTCTCCGGCGCGGTCCAGGCTGACGGCAGATCAGACTTGTTGAGCGCGACGATGCCGCAAAGCGTGCTCATCTGCTCACGCAAGCGTTCATCCTCTTGACACCTGGGTTGGCTCCGGTCCAGTACTAACAATACGGCATCAGCATCGGCTATTACCCGCAGGCTGCGGTCGACGCCGATCTGTTCGAGCCGGTTCTGACCAGCTCGCACCCCTGCGGTATCGGTGAGCCGCACCGGGATCCCCTCGATATCGACGGACTCTGAAACAAAGTCCCGGGTCGTGCCGGGCACCTCGGTGACCATGGAACGGTCTTCGGCCAGCAATACGTTGAACAAACTGCTCTTGCCGACATTCGGCCGGCCGACGATCGCCAGGTTGAAGCCGTTACGCACGATCCTGCCGTGCCGGAAGGAGCCTACCCATCTTGACAGCTCCTCGACGGTTGATTCCAGCTTGGCTGCCAGCAGCTCGCGCGACTCCAAGGCCAGATCATCTTCCACGAATTCCACGGCAGTCTCCAGCCCGACGATGATATCCATGAGAGTCCGCTTGACCGGTTCGAGCTGCCGCGAAAGTGCGCCCGACCGCTGACGGGAAGCGACCTGCAGTTGGTACAGCGTGTTGGCCTCGATCACATCGCGCACCCCTTCCGCCTGGGCGAGATCGATTCGCCCATGCAGGAACGCCCGCATGGTAAACTCGCCCGGCGTCGCCAGGCGCGCACCTTGTGCGCAAAGACAGTCGAGCAGATGCGAAACCACCACGGGACTGCCGTGAACAGACAGCTCCGCAACGTCCTCGCCGGTATAGGAGTGAGGGGTGCGAAAGCAGGTGACGAGAGCTTCATCCAGGTCGACGCCGGTGCGTGGATCCCGAATGATTCCCAGAACAGCCCGGCGCTCGGGCATTTCCGTCTTAGGATAAGCAGGAAAGAAAACTAGTTTGAGGATTCCGAAGCAGTCAGGGCCGCTGAGCCGAATAACGGCGATTCCCGAGCGCCCGGGCGCCGAGGAAAGAGCGCAAATGGACTCACTCAGGTCGACCATTGCCGTCGCGTTGAACTCTCTTAATCCGCAGGATAGATGGTGACGCTGCGCTTGTCTCCCTCACCATCGCTTTGCGAGCGGACCCCCTCGATCAAGGCCAACGCCAGATGCACGATTCTACGTTCCTTTGGGGACATGGGCTGAAGGCTGAGTGGGCGCCGCTGCGCGATCACCCTTTGCGAAGCAATCCGGGCAAGCAGCTGAAGTTCGGCTTCCCTGTGCCTCCGGTAGTCATCGGAGTCGAGGATGATCGTGGCGATTTCCTCGTCCTTTCCCGTTTGGAAAGCCTTGTTCAAAAGATACTCCATGCTGTTCAGCACCGCCGCCGTGTTCGAGAGGAGAATCGGACGATCCGGCCCCGTGAGGTTTACCAGCACGACCCTCCCGTCCTCTCGCCCTTCGAGGTCCAGCGTCAAATGGAGGCGAGCGATCAGTTCGCGGCCGAAGCGCGCCACGCCATCCACGGCACTTTCCGTGCCCGCATCCTCAGTTTCTGGCTTTGCGTCCTGATCGTTTGTCACCGACCCACCTTTCCGCAACCTTCTGGAATGCGATTTGGAAAACGTTACTACACAGAAAGTAGAGGTTCAAGCCGCTGGAGACATTCAGAAAGAAAACCGTGAATACCACAGGCATGATCATCATCATCTTCGCCTGTGTCGGATCCGTGCTGGGCGCCATGGGCGTCATCTTTTGCGAGATCAGCATGGTGACCCCCATGATGATCGGCAGGATGTAATAGGGATCCTTCGCCGACAGATCATGAAGCCACCCGAAAAAAGGAGCCTGGCGTAGTTCAATCGATGTGGCCAGCAGGCGGTAAAAGGCAAACAGCAGCGGCATCTGCAGGATCATCGGAAGGCAACCCCCTAAGGGATTGACGTTGTGTTCTTTATACAGCGCCATGACCTCCTGGTTCATTTCAGCGCGTTTCGGGTCGGTCTTCTTGTAGCGCTTGTACTTCTCCTGAATCTCCTTCACCTTCGGCTGGACCACGGCCATCTTCTTCATGGACATCATCTGCTTCAGGCGGATGGGGAACAGCGCCAGGCTCAGGACAAGCGTGAGCACAACAATCCCTAGCCCATAGTTGTGCGTGTACTGGTTGATGAACCTCAGTCCCACAAGCAGGGGCTTGACGATGATCGACCACATGCCGTAATCGATGACGCCGGAGATATCGGCGCCCGGGACGGCCGCCAGGTAGGCCTGCATCTTCGGGCCGAGATAGATCGTGTAAGCAGCCGAACCATCAGCCGGGACCGTAAGGCGGATGAGATCGCGCGTCATTGCCTCCCCGGTCAATCCCAACGTTTGCACCGGCTTGCGCTGGATCTCGAACGACCCCACCGGCTGCGCGGGAATAGCGATCTCCGCAAAGTATTGCATGTCCAGCCCGACCCACTGGACATCGCCACGGATGGATTTGACTTCGTTCTCGGCCTTCGGCCCCGCATCGCGTTGGATCTTACCGCCGAGATCAGATACCGCCATGAGTTTGAGCGAAGCGTTAAGCAGGTGCTCCGGTTCGGCCCCGATGTCCTGACCCAGGAGGATCCACCCGGGCAACGACTGATTTCCGCGCTGGAGCGTGGTCGAGAAATGGAGAAGGTAATTGGTCGCCTCGAACTGAAAGCGCTTCTCAATGGCCACGTCACCACGCCTCAGCCGCATGACAACTGTGGCGGGCGCCGTCAGCCACCCCTGAGTCTCTTTGCCGCTGACGATTTCGACAGCGTAGTTTTGTTGGTTTGCGAGCGTTGTTATCGCCGGATCGTCAAAAATCAGGCTTCCGGGGAAGGGCCGCTGCTCCATATGAGCCGTGGGGATCATATCGAAGACTTCCCCTTTGACCGTCTTGTATTGCTTGAGCTGCCAGCTGCTGAGGATTCCTCCCCGGTTGTCCAGGACGGCCCGGTAAAGGTCACCCTCGATGACGACCTGGCGCCCGGGAACACTCTCTTCAGCCGGCAGCGGCGCAATTGGCGCAGGCGGCGGTTGGGTCGCAGGCGGCGGCGCAGGAGTCACCGGGGCTGGCCGTGTGATGGGCGGCTGCTGCTTGGCGAGATTGGCCAAGTGGCGTTCTTCATAGTAGCGAAAGGCGAACAGTACCGCAATCGATAGGGCAATTGCACCAACTATTCGTTTATCCATGGCTCAGCTCAGGGAGGTCATGGCACAGGATCAAAGCCGCCGGCAGAAAAAGGATGACATCGCAACAATCGCCGCAGGCCAAGAATTGTTCCCCGGAGAACTCCTTTCTTTTCGATTGCCTGATACATATACATCGAGCACGTAGGCTCGAACCGGCAGGACGGAGGGAGCAGTATGGAGATGTAGCGCTTGTAAGCGCGCAAGAGCCCTAGTATGAAGGTCTTCATACCTGCCTTTCGGCTCGCCCGCGCGGCAGCGCGCTCTCCTCCGGCAACCTTTTCCACCTCTTCACCGGCAGATTTTTCGTGCTGCGGAAAGGAAGTCCTCGCGCAGGATATCGTACGCGGCCGTTGCGCACTCGCGTTTCGCATTCACGACGAGATCAAAATGGCAAGGAATACCGCCAGGGAACCTGCGAAAGATCTCCCGGAACAGACGCTTGACACGGTTTCGCACGACCGCGCCGCCGACCTTGCGCGAGACCGTGAGCCCAAGCCGATGATAGCCCAAATCATTCGGCCGTCCGAAAAGGACGAACTTCCCTGCATCGAGCCTCCTTCCTGTGTTGTATAGCGACCGGAAGTCCGAGCTTCTGACAATTCGATGCCGCCAGGGAAACCTCTCGTCCGCCTTCCTATCCACTCACGCTCAACCTCTTCCGACCCTTGGCCCGCCGTCTACTCAAAACCAGCCGGCCCCCCTTGGTTGCCATCCTGGCCCGAAACCCATGGTTTTTTTTGCGCCTGCTGTTGTTTGGCTGGAACGTCCTCTTCATGATCTATGCGTCTCCGGCAGAAACATTTCAAAACTTCAAATACTACAGATACTAGCACCGGAAAGCAAGATTCTTGTCCGTCACATCTTCGGCGCATCACGATAGCCCCGCACCTCTTCTTCGTTGCGATCACGCAATGGCGGTTTCCCGAAAACGATCGTGCCACTTCGCAGCGAGGGTATCAAGCTGAGCCGATTCAGATCAACCGGAGACGGGGAAAATCCTGCGCGTACCGAACGAGATCCAATGTCATGAGGCGGTCGGCACACAGGGAGGCATGCGCCCCGATATGGTCTCGACGGCGCAGTTGGAGAAATAGGATCCCGTACTTCTCTATTTCTGCGGACTATTCTTGGGTAGCGCCGAAGGGCAGTGGCGCCAGAACCGGATCGGCTCTCACTGCCGCCTATCCTCGCCTGTGCTCGCGGCGGCGGCCGTGCTTGGGAAACATGCGGGAATCATAGCTAGTTTCTGTCGCGAAACTCGCTGGTTACATCGAAAAACCGAGTGAGCAGCTTGGACCTGGACTTGGACCTCGGCGTGGACGTGGACGGTCTTGTCCGAGGTAAACTTTCCAGACATAACATTTACCAGATCGCCCTTTATTTGTGCATGTCCACGTCCAAGTCCAAGTCCAGGACGGAGGGTTAACGAATTTCGCGACAGAAACTAGCTAAGCGGCTCGACTGCACGTACTACGATCTTTTTAAAGTCCGGGTGCCGGGGATTGATAAGCCAGTTATTTTCACTGACTGCCAGCGCCGAAGGCACCGGGAGCAAAATCGCAGCCGCTCTCACATTGCAACCCTTAATTCTTGTCTGAGCGGCTAACGCGCAGGAGCGATGCGCCACGCATCGTCCTGGGCGTTGTTACCGCCCGTTTTTCAGCGATCACTAAAAACCCTTTGGTAAATTGCATCCACGTTTCTTAGCTGGAGCTCTGGGTTTACCACGGCATGGATCTCTTCGGAGGAGAGTGCCTTCATGATGTCGGGATCCTCCTCGAGAACCTGGAGCAAGTCCGCATCCTCGCTCCATACCCTCATCGAGCAGCGCTGCACCCACAGGTAGGCCTCCTCGCGGGCAATTCCCTTCCTGGTCAAATCCAGAAGTAATTGGCCCGAGTAGGCCAGTCCTCGCGTTAGCTCCATGTTCTTGAGCATCCGCTCAGGATAGACCTGCAGGTTTTTCATAATCCGGGTCATCGAACGGAGCATGTAGCAGACAAGGCCGGTGGCGTCCGGCAGAATCACGCGCTCGGCAGAAGAGTGGGAGATGTCCCGTTCATGCCAGAGGGGCATGTTTTCCAGCGCTGTTGCTACGTAGCCTCGCAGCAGGCGTGACAAGCCGCAGATTTGCTCGCATTTCACGGGATTCCGTTTGTGCGGCATCGCCGAGGAGCCTTTTTGCCCTGCGGCGAACGGCTCCTCGACCTCGCGCACCTCCGTGCGCTGCAGATGCCGGATCTCCGTGGCAAACTTGTCGAGCGAGGATCCAAGGATGGCGAGCGTGCAGATGTACTCGGCATGGCGGTCGCGCTGCAGCGTCTGCGTCGAGGCGCGCGCCGCCTCGAGCCCCAGGCGCCTGCAGACCGTATCCTCAATCTCCGGGTCCAGGTGGGCGAAGGTGCCGACCGCCCCGGAGATCTTTCCCACGCGCAGGACTTCCGCGGCCCGGCGCATGCGCGCGCGGTTACGGCGCATCTCTTCATACCAGACCGCGAGCTTGAGCCCGAACGTGGTCACCTCGGCATGAACCCCGTACGTGCGTCCCATCATCAAGGTGCGCCGGTGTTCATGCGCGCGCGCGCTGATGGCATCCATGAACTCCTCGATGGCGCCAAAAATCCGCTCGTTTACGGCTATCAGTTGCAGGGCCTGGGCCGTGTCGACGACATCGGTGGAAGTCAGTCCCCAATGGATGTAGCGTGCCTCGGGCCCGACATGCTCGGCCACGCTCGTGGTGAAAGCGATCAAGTCGTGATGGGTCGCCTGCTCGATCTCCTCAATACGCGCCAATGAGAAGTCGGCCTTTTCCAGAATCCTTGCGAGCGACTCCGGCGGAATCCAGCCTTTTTCGGCCAGGACCTTGCACACTTCCAGCTCTACCCGCAGCCAGGCGCGGAACTTGTTCTCTTCAGACCAAATCTCCGCCACATCCTTCGGAAAATATCGTTGAATCATTCGGCCCACTCCTCCAAGAGAAATCGGTACGTACGATAGTACCGAGCGCCGGGTGCTGGTTACTGAGCCAACCACTCCTCATTCAGCACTAGCCCGTTATGCGCCGCGCAACGAGAATTTTGTTCTCGTTAGAAGCCAGGAGCCAGAAGCATGAAGCCGGAATCTCCGCGTCGAGCTCAAAGCAGCCAGGAGCGCAAGCACTGCGCCGATCCCTTCTGGCTCCTGGCTTCTGGCTTCCATATCCCGCCGCTTTTTGGCGGGATATCAAGGGCGAAGCCCTTGCCCAGGTAGTAAAGCGCGTCAGAACCGGTAAGTTCGGCTTATTCGGCCGGCCATGCCCAAATCAAGTCGGGTCTGAGCGGCAAGGAGAGTCGACCGTTCTTCCAACGCCCTGCGCGCGGACAGCAGCGCAAGTTCAGGCAGGTTGTTTTTCTCGCTGAGGTGCGCCAGAATTACGTGCCTCGCCCTGCCATCGAATTCCCTCAACAGATATTCTGCCACGTCTTCATTGGACAAGTGGCCGAGCCGGCTCTTGACGCGCTGCTTCAACGGCCAGGGGTAAGGACCTACGGCGAGCATGTTGATGTCGTGGTTCGACTCCAGCACAATGGCGTCGCATCCTCTCAGGCGTTCCACCACGAGGTTGGAGATGTAGCCCAGGTCCAGGACGATGGCGATCTTAGCTCCGTCCTTCTCAATGCAAAAGGCGATTGGGTCGGCGGCATCGTGAGGCACGGCGAACGGCGTGAACAGGATGCCGCGCACCTCGAACGCGCAGCCGGAATCAATACGCTGCCGCTTGCGGTCCTCGAGCGCCAGCTCGGCGGCCGCGTAGGCGCCATCCGTGATGAAGACGGGAACTTCGAGGTGCTTGGCAAAGGGCGCAATGCCGCGGCAGTGATCGCCGTGCTCGTGAGACACGACAATCGCGGAGATTTGCTGGGGGCTCAGTCCGCATTGCGCGAGACGGCGCACCGTCTCACGACCGCTGAGGCCGACATCGACCAGAATGTGGGTGTCTCCGTCGCTCACCAGCGTCGCATTGCCGGAACTCCCGCTGCCAAGCAGCGTAAAACTTAGGGCCATGGCGTCATATTCTCAGCGTCACGGATTCGAGTGGACTGCCGTTGTTGTTTCCCAATGCTGCCAGCGTCAGAGACGAGGAAGCAAAGATCTCTCGCGCCAGACGCCGAATGTCCGTACGGCGCACGCGGTCGATCTGATCCAGAATCTCACCGAGGCTCTTGAAGCAACCAAAGTCGATCTGTTGTTGGGCCAGGTAGGTCATGCGGCTGCTCGAGCTCTCCAGGCTGAGCGTTAACGAACCCTTGAGACATTCCTGCGCCCGTTTCAGCTCTTCATCCGAAACGAGCTCATCTCGCAACCTTCTGAACTCCTTTAAAATCAGCCTGACCACCGTTGCCGCTGTTTGAGGGGAGGTGGCCGCACAGACCATCATGGTCCCGGCGTCCCGATACAGATTAAGGATCGAGTCGATGGCATAAACCAGGCCGCGCTTCTCCCGAATGTTCTGAAAAAGCCGCGAACTCATGCCGCCACCTAAAATGCTGCTCAGCAAGTGCGCGCAGAACCGTTCCCCAGATATGCGGGAGGGGCAGCGCACACCCAGGCAAATGTGCGTCTGCTCCAGGTGCGGCTTGTAGCGGATTGTGCGCGACGATCGGGGCGCGGGTGGCAGGCCGGGCTCGCTCTCGGTCCCCGGCGGCAAGCCTGAAAAGAAGTGCTCCGCAAGCGCCTGAACCTTCCGATGCTGGACGTTGCCGGCGACGGAAATCACCGTGTTTCGGGCGGCATGGTAGGTATGCTCGAAATATTCCATCACCTGCTTGCGCGTAATGCCCGCTACCGATTTCCTGGTGCCGATAATCGGCCGGCCCAGCGGGTGCCCCTGCCAGAAATTTTCGAGATACAGGTCATGGATCAGCTCCTGCGGGGAGTCCTCCACGGTGCTGATCTCTTCGAAGATAACGTTGCGTTCGTGCTCGATCTCGTTGGCCGGAAAGGTTGGGTTCAGCACAATGTCCGCCAGCAACTTGAAAGCCAGCGGCAGGTGTCTATCAAGAACTCTCGCATAGAACCCAACGTATTCCTTGTCGGTAAAAGCGTCAAGCTGGCCGCCAACAGAGTCGATCACTTTGGCAATGTCTGCCGCCGTGCGCGTTTTTGTCCCCTTGAACAGCAGGTGTTCGATGAAATGGGAGATGCCGCTGACGTGTGTGTCCTCGAATCGCGAACCGCACCGCACCCAGACGCCGATCGCCACAGAGCGGAGATGAGGCATAACCTCGCTGGCCACCACGAGGCCGTTTTTCATCTCCCTTTTTCGGATATCCATTCACGCCCCGCAATCATTCGGACTCTGCAACAAAGTATTACTACCATAGCACCGCCGATGCCGCAACCAACTCCGACCCACCGCCACAAAATAGCGTGACAGGATACCCGCCTCCTCATTTCGCCCAGGAAAGAAACCTGGGTGCGCCTGTACGTGAAATCAGGAAATGGGTATCCTGTCACCGAATTTCTAAAGGATTTCGATCTGGCTTTCCAAGGTGCAGATGCGCCGGCTGATGAGGTCGGTGATTCGGACTGCCACGCGATACTTGCCCGGAGCGAGGTTTGTAAGGGGGATTCCCTTGCTGATGGCCATCGTGTGTCCCTCCGGAAAGTGAGACTCGGATTCCGGGCCGATCGGGATCATGGTCCCATCCGGGGCTTCCAGGAGGTAAGAGACCTCGACGCTGGGTTTGCCCGTGACCCCATCCACATCGAGGTCATAAACCTCCAGATACAGACCAAGGCGGTAATTGCGCGGGTAAGTCGCGTTCAGGTTGGGAATCACCCTCAGAGGTCCGAGCACGAATTTCTCGCCGCGGCTGTTCTCAGGCGCCGGCTGGATGACGTCCGCGCAGATCAAAGAGCTGGTATTGAGTCCCCCCTCGCTCACCGGCGGAATCCAGAAGCTCGACTCCTGGCTTCCCATCTTTCCCGAATTCACATCCTTTAATAGCAGGGTCAGCTTGTAACGCCCGGGCGGCAGCGGAATAATGACCTGATGGTACGTGCGCTGCTTCAGCAGGTCCGGCAGCTTTATGTCACCGGTTCGGGACTTGAAGCTGTCGTCGAGCTGATAGACGTTCTCGCCGCTGATGCTCGTGACCGCCGCATACAGCTGCATCTCCGACTCGAAGTAGCCTCCCATCCCCATGTACATCAGATGGTCGTTCGGAATCGTAACGGTAACGGGGACCGCATACAGATCTGGAGACATCCGCACAAAGGCGGTGTTCGAATCAAACGGGAGTGAGTTATAAGTGACCTTCGCCCGGACTTCCTCTCTCAATTGCGGGAACTTAAGCGGCGGCGGCGCCTGCAGCTTCGCCCAAACGCTCAGGCGTTCAAATGGCATCTCTTGGGCGCGGGGCAACACGCGCTGCTGCGGCTGCTCTCCGCGACGCCAATAGAATACGTCCTTCTTGTTGGGATCCGTCTCGAGAACATAGAGGCCGGAGCCCGAGTGATCCACGAACTCAATCGTCACCTCCTGCCCGATTCCCGGGAGGTAATCGTATTCCCAGATCTCGAAGGGAAAGGTGGTGATGGTATCACCCCCCATGCTGGGAGGCTTCTGGTAGCGGCCGCCCATGGGGCGCGCGTCGCGGCGGTTCGGCGGACCATAGAGAATGTAGATGCGGCCGCGATCTGTCTTCCAGCCCGGCATGCCGGCCTGGAAATTCTCGTTGGCGTAAGCCACGCGCCGGAAGAACTCCTCGCGGAATCCGCCAGGCCTGTCCGCATTGGGGTCACGCCGTTTCCAGAAGTCTTCGATGAAGCGATCGCGTTCCTCATCGGTTGTCAAGTGCTGATATACCTGGCGCTCCTCCTCGGTGATGAGGATTTGAACCTCGGTCTGCAGCCAGTCCTTCGCCTTTTCGATCTTGGGCGCCTTCTGCTGCGCGACGGCGGGAAGGAACAGCAGGAAAAGGAGGAAAATGGAACTAGCTGTGCGAAAACTCATTTGAAATCCAAGCCCAACCGGCACTTCGGAGTACGGTAGCAGGCACCAATGACACTAAGTTGAGGAACCCCAGAGGGGTTGACCAGTTATAGCCCAGGGCGCAAGCCCTGGGAACACGGGAACAAAGTGAGAAAGCCCTGCAGGGGCGAAACAGCCTGTGTCGCCCTTACAGGGCTTCACTAGGACCTCGCCCTTTCCCCAGGGCTTGCGCCCTGGGCTATCGCTGTTGGACCCTTTCAGGGTCATTTTCTGTCCTATCCTCGCCTGCAAAGGCTTAACTTAGTGCCATTCGTAGCAGTCACCGCAACTTATACGCATCTCTCGATCCGGCTTCGAGAGCACTGCGGACCGGCGCTGGGCCAATAGCCGGGGACAAGCGGAGCGTTTCTCAGCGGAGCGCAGCCCCCGGTTGTTATGGGCCCTGCACCGCTCCGCGGTGCAAAAACGAAATGCGCATCAAGTGCAGAGGAGGCAACCGCACTCCAAGGTCCCACAGTGGCGCGGGCATTATACCTCGCGCCACTGCGATGTGAGCATGTTTACGCGGCTTCGCTAGAAGCTGAAGCGCACCGAGAGCTGCGCCTGGTATGGCGCCGCGGCTTCGATGCCATAGGTGCCGGTCGCCGGCCCCAGGGTCGACATATAATTGGTCGCGCGCACGTTACCTGAGAAGTTCCTGCCGAAGTTCGTTGTGTTGGTCAGATTGAACGACTCGAAATTGAAGGTGAGATTCATCCCTTCCCGGATTTTCGACAGGTTGAACATCTTTGAAACACGGAGATCCAGGACGAAGAACCGGCCCGACTGCCAGTTGCCGTCCAGGTCATACCCGCCGCGCTGTCCGTTACGAGTAACGCCTTGCGGGCAGGTACGCCCATTGGGAGCTACCGTTCCGGGAACGCAGTTGTCGTTGGTGGTTCCATCCTTATTGCTATCGACTCCGGAAGTCAAGGCGTACGGCCTGGCCGAAGCCAGCTGGAGGATGGGATTCGCCTGGAATCCCCAAGGGAGGTCTATGACACCGGACCAGACGAAGCGATGCCGTTCGTCACGGACCGTGGGGACGTAGTCGTTCGCGGCCAGATAATTGGTCTGGTCGAGCGCGGAGCCGCCAAACTCACCGGAAAGGCCGCCGTACCCCCTCGCCCTCGAAAGGGTGTAGGAGGTCTGGAAAGTAAGCCGGTGCGAGAGGCGCTTGCGCACGCCGATATTGAATCCGTCATAGCCTGACCGGTTTACCGATGCCGTGTCATTGACGGCCCCCAGCACGTTCGAGCCTAGGCCGGCTGCCACGAAGGCAGCGGCGAGGATGCGCGGATTCGAGCCGTCCGGATTGACGATTCTGTAGTTGAGCTGGATGGTGCGGTTTTCGTGAATGTTGAGATTGTGGGTGAAATCGCTCTCCAGCACGAATTCCTTGCCGAACTGCTGCGAGAACCCGATGTTGAACTGCTGCGACATCGGGCTCTGGTAGTTGGGATCGACCAGGCGGCCGGTAGTGCCGGCATTAGCCGGAAGATCCATCAGCCCTTTGCTCGGGATGGGCGGGAGTGGAGTCGAATTGACCACCCAGGTGGGCATGTCGCCCACTCCAATGGAGGTATTGTTCATATTCGTCACGATTCCGAAAATGGTCGCGTTGCTCTGCTGCATG
>JBEKYG010000052.1:0-12444 GCA_049511215.1 Acidobacteriota bacterium
GCATGGATTTTCGCTGGACGCTGAATTCTCCCGGACGCGGCATCCCCTTCGACTGGTACTCGATGCGCTGGACTGGAGCCATCACGGCACCGGCGGAAGGCGTCCGCCACATCGGCATCGAGGCGAATGACGGCTACCGGCTGTACCTGGACGGCAAGCTGGTGATCGACGACTGGATCAAGCGATCGTACGGCATGCGCGCAGCCGAGATTTCGTTGGCGCCGGGATCCCGTCACGACATCAAGATCGAGTACTTCGAGAGCGCCGGCAACGCGCGCCTGCGCTTGCTTTGGGATGCGGGAGTGAAGGACGACTCGAGCGCAAAGATCGCGAGCGCAGTGGCGATGGCCAAAGAGAGCGACGCGACAATCGTGGTTGCCGGTCTCGAAGAAGGCGAGTTCCGCGATCGCGCCAGGCTCAGCCTGCCCGGCAGGCAAGAGGAACTGATCCAGGCGATCGCGAAGACGGGCAAGCCTACCGTCGTAGTGCTGATCGGCGGCAGTGCCATCACGATGTCTCCCTGGCTTGATCAGGTGGGTGCCGTGCTCGACGCCTGGTATCCGGGCGAGGCGGGTGGGCCTGCAGTCGCTGACGTGCTGTTCGGCGACGCCAATCCGGCAGGCCGCCTGCCGATCACGTTTCCCGTCTTCGAAGGGCAGCTGCCCCTTTACTACGACCACAAGCCGACCGGGCGTGGAGACGACTACGTCGATCTCACCGGGATGCCGCTGTTCCCGTTCGGCTTCGGCTTGAGCTACACGACGTTCGAGTATTCAGCCCTGACGATCGACCCGGCGCAGATGGGCGCGTCGGACACCGCCCATGTGCGCTGCACGGTGCAGAATACAGGCACGCGCTCCGGCGACGAAGTCGTGCAGCTTTACATCCGCGATGTGCTCGCGTCGGTCGCGCGGCCGGTTATCGAGCTGAAAGGATTCCACCGCCTTCACCTCGCTCCGGGCGAGCGCGCGACGGTCGATTTCACTCTTGGCCCCGCCGAGCTGAGCATGCTCGACCGCGACATGAAGTGGCTGGTCGAGTCGGGCACCTTCCGCGTGCTCGTCGGCAGCTCGTCGAAGGACATCCGCTTGCGGGGAGAATTCACGGTCAGGTGATTCCCCACGAGGACATAGGGGGGAAGGGGGACAGCCACCATAATTCCCAAACTGCTTGCACGCTTAACAACCTGCCGCATCCGGAACGCATACAAGGCATTGAGCCACAAGCGCCGCGAATTTCATTATTGGATTCTGGGTGTTTTTTAAACCTTCGAGAAGATGCGGAAAGACTGACTGAAGCGAAGTTAAGCGTCCGCCGTAACAGCCTGTTTGGTGCTTTAGCCTATTTTTTATCCCGAATCCTTAATTGATCGGACAGCGGCAGCTCACCAGGAGATGATTCGAACGTTGGCAATCTCATTGAAATGGGCGTCCCGGGTAACCAGGATCAAATCGTTTTGGCGGGCAATGGATGCTATCCAGACATCATTTTCAGGCACGGGCCGTCCTTTAAGGCGGAGGGCATCCTTAATCTCCCCATAGCGGCGTCCAGTGTCTGTGTCGCAGTTTAGAACGGCGATATTAGCAGCGAATTCGTCGATCCGGGCGAGGTTCTCCACGGGCCGATTGGATTTTAAGGCACCGAAGCAGAGTTCGCCGATCACGATGCTAGAAGCAAAGACCTCATCGACCTTTGCAAGGTTCGCTTTGACCGATGCGTCATCCGCGAACAGGGCAATGATGATGTTGGTATCTAGCAGGTATCTACCGCTCATCGTCATCAACCCGTTCGCAGTCCTGTTCGATCGCTTCGCGCATCAACTGAATTTCATCGGCCGGTACCGCACCCGCAAAGCGGAGTAACTCACGGCCCGGAACACCGCGAGGTGTCGACAGCACCAGCGCGCGCGCGAACTCCAGGACTCGGCGCTGCTGGTCATGGGGCAATATCTTTAGTTTTTCAATAACTTCATCTAAGATGGGCACCTTCATTTAGCCCTCCATTGCGATATCTTACACTAACGGTCGGCCCGGAAAGGCCACGAATGCTGCGACGCGCGCCCATATTCTCGACATTGGGTCGGACCACAATAAGCTAATCAAGCCAATTCAATTGAGACCACCTGCTTCTGGGTTTTCGGCCCTCGAGAGCGATTCTTGGCATCATTTTTCCTTCTATGCCAGGTCAAAAATCATAGCGGTGATTTAGTATTGCCGGCTCTTCCCACCAAACTCTTAGATGCATAAAACTCCGGCAGAAATTGGCGCTAAAGCCCTTTGGATGGCCATCCGCAAGGTTTACCTTGCTGCGATCAAACGAGTTTTTCTGGTCCGACCCTCCATGCCAACCCTGAGTTTCATGGGTTATCGGCCGGTCTAAACGTAGAACTCGAGCTTTCCTAGATTCTGATCTGCTTGCATCCCACTTTGTCGCCCACCATGTCGTAGATCACCACTTTGAGATTCTGGCCTCGTGACAAGAATGGGATCGACACGGAAAAAGGAATTCCCGACTTCAGGTAGCGCCGGTACGTGCCCGGCTGCAATTGCAGATCGAGCGTTTCCCAATCGTTGCCGACATAACGGCCGCTGGCGTCCATTAAGAAAAGGGCGATGCGCAGCCTTCCAAAATGCAGGTTATTTTCGGTTCTGAATGCGACCTTTTCTGCATCGATAGTCAATTCAATATTTATTGAATCCTGGTTTCCGGCATGGTTCATTCCAGCCGTTCTGATCTTGAAACCGACATCAGTCATATCGGCGGATAAATAACCTCCGGCTGAGGAGATGCGACTATACGCGAGAGATTCCGCATGTTCATAAGGGAATAACTGGTCGCGGGCATAGTATCCCTGTCTGAAGGACAGCTTCAGGCCGGGTCGGTTTACCCGGACCGAGATCTTCCGGTAGCCCCCATCGAATTTCATATCTTTGGGATAATAGCCTAGCAGGTACTCGACGCGCGTGGTCCCGTCCACCAGGTCGAGTGCTTTGCCGATATCTCCATCAATCGCGGCATGGCCTCCCGTCAATTGTGAAATGTTTACAAGCCCGGCCTGCATGACTTCGACCTGCTTGTCGCTCCAGAACGCATTCACTGTGGCCGCCGGTCTGGGATCGGCTGTCAATAGGGGAGAAGGCTGCGGCCCCTTGTCCTCACCGACATAAGAGAGCGGAACCAGGCACCAGGTATGGAAACTATCGATGGCAACCCGCGCATCGTTGGCAACGGCTGCGACGCCGCGGTCAACGTCGATGTGCCCGTTCGGAGCCAGCAATCCCCGTCCCGTGAAGAAAAGCAGATGCTTCTCGCCTTCCATGTAGCGGAGATATTCGACGCAGGTAAAAATATTCTGCATATCCTGGATGGATGTCGCAGCTCTCCTGGCAAATTCACCAAATGGCAACCAAAGGCCGGCAGCACGTGCCTCGAGGTCGTCAAAAGGGTCCCTTTTGTCCCCGGTCCAATAGAAAGGACGCACGATCGCTTCAGCGATGCGATCCCATTCCGTTTCCATCGTGCTCTGTTGTGCTATCAATCCCGGCGGCACTTTTCGAGCCGGCCCTGCGCCGCTGTAAAAAATATCGCCGATCTCGGATTGATACGCTTCGGGAACCTCCTTCGCGCCATAGACGACGTTGACCCGCAGCACCCCGGACTCCAGCCAGGATTCGAGCTTGTCACTTTTCTTTTTGTAGCGTTCGAGCACTGCCGCAATCTGTTCGTGATCGGAGGTGAAGTCTGTGGCCCGGTTGTAGGCATACACCGCCACCCGATCCTGGGGCAGAAGATCCGTTTTGACGAAGTGGATCAATGCGTCGATAGCCCGATATCGGTCCTGATGGCGGCCTTGGCCCAACAGGATCAGGAAAATGCGGTATGGTTGTGGTTGGAGTTCCAGCACAGGAACCGCCCGCAGCACGGACATCTGGGCTGGATCCGGCTCTGCGGCCGCGCGCGTCTGGAGCGAGAAGTGCCGGATTTGCTGGGGACTGCCGTTTTCGAAAATCTGGAATTCCTCCTCTTTCAGATCCGTTACCGGATGCTGATCGTCCGTCACGATTACGTCGACCGGAATTAGCCGGGCTGATACGCCAGGGCGGCGGATGTTGTCATTGGCTGAATCCCGGGATTGCATTGGATCTGATCTGTGCGTTGCACGAAGCAATCCAACCGTTATGAAGCTACATAGAGCGACGATCAAGGACACGATCGAAGGCTGCGGAAATCGCATAATCCCTCCAGCGGGGCATTTACAATCAGAAGCGACGGCGCCATCGGTGAATCTCGAATGTACTTAATCAGATGCTAAATAACCGCGATGAGTTCAAAAGCAAAGCCGAACGCCACAGCCCCTGAACGTAGGCGTTGCCTGAAGTGATATGCAATAACCACACGGCGGTCACAGTTTGAAAGCTCCATTAAGGGGTCATGGTGAGGACCGCCCGAAATCGGACTTTGTTCGGCATGGCGGCATGGGGTTGGCGGCATGGGGTCGGACCACGATAAACTAATCAAGCCAATTCAATTGAGACCAACTGCCGCTGGTTTTTCGGCCGTTGCGCGCGATTTTTGGCGTTATTTTTTCGTTCTATGCGAGGTCAAGAAGCATAGCGGTGATTCAGGATTACCGGCTCTTCCCACCAACTCTTAGATCAATAAAACGCCCCATCGCGCTAATATTCCGGTGGAGAAGTCACGACACCGGTCAAAAATCCCGCAAAAATCAGCGATTTGGAGCACAAGCTGAATTTCATGCCAGTCCTGACTATGTCAGAACGGCGCCTACCCGCGCCTAGGTAACCCCTAAAATGCCCATTTTCAGTTCCTCCCAACCTTTTCCCCTCCCCCTTTTGTTGGATAGTGACATGATTAGACTAGCCAAGGGCTGCGCCCTTGATATCCAGCTAAAAAGCAGCGGGATAAGGAAGCCAGAAGTCAGGAGCCAGAAGCCAGAATGGCTCTCGCGTACGCATTTAGCGGGCGGCTCACTTCTTCCAATAAGTTCATCAGCGCCTCGGTCTGACCGTAGCCCAAGTCCTGCGCCAAAATCAGGTAATAACGACTTTCCTCGAGCGAACTCTCCGCGATGTTCATGAAGCGAGCTTTGTCGGTTTTCCCTCGCCTCGTGAATCCCTCTGCGATGTTGGCAGGGATCGATACTGCAGCCCGCCGCATTTGCAGCGCCAGACCGTACGTCTCGCCCCTTGGAAATGCCGACGTGAATCGATATACCTCAAGCACAAATTCGTGAGCTTTGCGCCACACCAGCAGATCTCGAAAGGTTTTTGCCACTGGCCGTTCTGTCTGCATGACATCCATCCCCATGAACTGGCAAAGGCGTCCATGATATATCCTTGCAGCCGGGCCAACAACCTGACTGGAGGATCCCATGAACGCCTTCTTCCAACACCATAAGGATAACATTAAATTCCATTATCGGTGCTTCGATCGAATCCTGATCAATGCCGCCATCCAAACTTTCCAGGAACCCGTGCCGATTGTGTACTTCTTCCGGGACTTTCGCCAAACCGAACCCGTGAGCCGGGATGTTCTCCGCGACATCGCCGACCAATACCAGAACTGGGTTACCAATCGTTCCCTGCACTGGAACGTTCCGATTCTGGACGACCCCGAAGGCCGGCGCGACGACTTTATGGAAGCCTACTTCACCGATGCGCGCCCGGACCAGGTCGTGGGCATCATCAAGGCGCGAGAACCGGCTCGCATCCTCGTCAGCATCGGCAAGAAAAACGGCCCCTGCCACCTCGAGTTCAAACGCCGTTGGGTCAACCAGTTCAACTTCTACCTCAACGACGGCAAGTTCGGGCGTATGTTCGTCCGCGTCTGTGCGTACTTCCCGTTCCCGGCCCGCATCTATGTCAACCAGCATTCCTGGCTCGCCAACCGCATGCGTGAAGAAGGCATCCGCTTCCGCCAATGTGCCAATGCCTTCGTCAGCTGCAGCGATCCCAAGAGGCTGCAGCAGCTGGCAGATTCCCTTCTGCCTTATGACTTGATCACGTGCGGACAGAAATGGCTCACCTGCCTGGTCCCCTTCTTCACAGCCAAGGAGCGCGCCAGCACCGCCTGTTCCTTTCCCAGGTCGAGTATTCTGACAATAGGGTCTTTCGCCGCCGTGCAGCCTTAGATGCACTCTCCGATCGGTTGCTCGACGCCAACCGCACGATCGGACAACCGGATAAAATCAGCCTCATTTTCGGCCGTCGCGTCACCAAACGCTTCGGCGATACCCTCCAAACCACGATCCAGGATCTGCATCTGGGCAATCCTGTCATTCGGACCGATTATAAGAAAGACTCCGTCAAACAATATGTGCGCGACCACCTGCTGCTGCGTACCGAAGCAACTTCCTATCATCTCCCCGACCTCGGCGTCGGCAAGTCGGTCGAAAACCTGCCCAAGACCCGCAAAATCCTGCGTCAGATCACCGAAAGGTATCTGGATGTCCAACAGGACATCCTGGAAACCTTCGTCGACCGCGGGCAACTCCTTCGCCTCAGCGAGCCAACTGTCACTTCATCTGGAAAACGAATCCCCGGCTTGAAGCTTGACAATCCAAGACAACTCGCTGTCATGCAGGCCTTGGTCCGCTTCTGCCACCTCGCCATTGGAGACAGCTTCACCACCAAGCAGATTCACCTCTCAGTTGCTCAAGCTCTGGGCTGTCCCGTAAATGAGCACAAACTCAGCTCCCTCCGTTACGACCTGTCGAAACTCCGCGGCAAGGGCTTGGTCCAGAAAGTGCCCCGATCCCGGAGATATCAGCTCCTTCCCGCAGGCTATCGCCTGTGCGTCGTTTTCCTCAAACTGTTTGAGAAGATCTATGCGCCTCTCACCGCAGGACTGCTTGCGCCCTTCCCGCGAGATTCGCAGCTGTCAATTCCCAAAATGACCCATCTCGATAAACTCTACCGGGCCATCGTAACTGCGCTTGACAAGCTCGTCCAGGCGGTCGGCCTGAAGGCGGCTTGAACGACGCGCCGCACCCCATTGACGCTTTGCCCTCTTCAGATGGCAATACGCGTCTCTTACCATGCCTTCTCGGCTTCTCCGGTCACTGGCGATTCGATTTCCAACTCCCTTACCCTGCAGGAATCGATCCCCGTCGTTCTATAAATCCCAAAATCTCCTTTACTATGTGAATCCACTGCGCTGGCTGCCGTAAAATCTGAAGGGACGAAACACGTAACGAGAACAAAATCCCCGTTACGCTTCGCATAACGGGCTAATGCTCCTGAAAGGGCAATCCCATCTATTTCAGAAAAGAAATAGGCGTGAAGCTGAAATCCACCGGAATATTAGCGCGATGGAAAACGCCGGCAGAAATTGGCGCTAAGGCCCCTTGGATGGCCATCCGCAAGGTTTGTCTTGCTGCAATCAAACGGGTTTTTCTGGTCCGACCCTCCATGCGCGCAACCCTCGATGTCCGCATCTATTTAAGGTCCAGGTTCGTCAGCCAGATGTTGGCCGTCATTTCCATCAACGCGAAAATCAGCTTGTCCCTGGAAACCGAGATCGACTCCCAACCCCTGGGCCGGTTAATCGAGAACCGGGACCGGTGTTCATGATGGAAGGCGACGGCATCGCCGACCGGCCGTTTTGTGGCTGGATCGAGGCGCTGAGCCCAGATGCAGCTGTAACCATCCCGTTCGGAGAGGAAATACAACAGGTTCCCGTTCGCCGCCCACCTGGGTGACTGCTGGTAGCTGGTTTCCTCTGCCGCAAGCTGCCAATCCTGTTCGGGCACGAGCTGGCCACGCATCGGACAGAGGTAGATAGCATAACCGCCCGCAGGCTTGCTGAGCTGAAAAGCAAGCCACTTATCATCAGGAGAAACGACGGCATCGCGAATCACTCCGGCGCTTGCCTTGAGCAACGGCGTCCGGCTTCCGCTGGTGAGATTCTGGCGGACGAGTTCGCTGCCGTACTGGATGATCGCTTCGGTGGGATGAGCGCAGAAGCTTCGGATATAACAATCTTCGCAGACCTCCCGGCTTGCAGCGGTTTCTCCCGTGACCAGGTACGAGCGCCATTTGTTGTCGACGTAATCCCTGTAGGCAAGGGCTGATCCATCCGGGCTGAGTTGCGGTGAAAACAAATAGCTCGCCGACCCCATGGGGATGGAGGTTTCCCTGCCATCGCTCATATTTTTGAGGCGCACCTCCATTCCTCCTGCCCTGCCGGTGCCGTAGGCGCCGTACGCAAGCTTAGACCCGTTCCTCGAGATGGTGGGTTGCGTCTTGGCCAATTCATCCTGGCTGATCTGGGATGGTTCTCCGGCAGCCTTCCCGCTATCAGGATCCAGAGGGATGCTCCAGATGGCAACCACCGCTTTTCCATTCGCAAAGACCATGCTCCCATCGCGCGCGACCGAGGGTTCGAACTGCATTCCCGGCCCTGTGGTTAGAGCTTTGAGCTCATTCGAAACCTGCCAGCTGCCGGGAGTGATTTCGGAGCAGAAGAGATTGAATCCCTCGACAGTCGTGCCCTTCCCGAAAATCACCCAATTTCGGAACCAGCCCATCGGATAAACCGGCACCTGGGCCTGCAGGATACTGCGCGCGGCGCCGGTCGCCAATGGGGATCCCCCGTCCAGCGGGGCAATCCACCAGTCACGGGTCTTGGGATCGTTGACGCGCGCGCCCTGGAACAGCACATGCTTCCCATCCGAAGACCAGATTGCGAGCGGCCCCATCCCGACATGCGGGATCACAACGAAGTCAGGCTGAAAACTTTTTGGCGTGCCTCCCTGAACGGGGAGCAAAAACATCTTGCTGGGTCCGAAGGAAATTGGATCGAGCACTTCGGTATAGAAAATCGTCGCCCCGTCCGGCGCAAAAGTGGGATGCCAGCCCCGATCCGCGATTCTTCGTTCCTGTCCCGGCCCCAGGGTGTCGGTGATATAGATTCCCCCGCCGTCGCGTTCGGAACGGAACACGATGCGGGTGCCATCGGAAGAAAAGGAAGGCTGAATGTCGTCGGCCGGATGTTGAGTCAGTTGCACGGTCTGGGACCGGCCGATTTGCTGCACGTATAGGTCGAGGTCCCCCTTTCCCCCACGATCTGATGCAAAGGCGGCCAGTTTGCCGTCTGCTGAGATGGCGGGCCACCAAGTGAGGCCCGTGTCGGCCGTCAGCCGGGAGATTTCAAGCCTGCCGGGCGCAGACGGCTTGCGCAAGAACTGCCACGCCAAGACCGCCGCCACTGCGATCAGCCCAATCGTCAGGCACAGCACAATCCAGGGGGAGACGCCGCGGCCCTGGACAGCAGGTGTCACACCCGAGAGTTTCCCTGAATCGGATTCCTCCTTGAGATCCTGAAGAGCAATCTTAAGGTCCGCCATGCTCTGCCAGCGGCGCTGCGGATCTTTGCGCAAGCAGCGCGTCAGCACCCGCTCGATCTCGGGTGGCACGGCTCCGACGATCTCGCCTATCGGCTTGGGTTCTTTCTGAAGGATCGAGGCGAGCGTCATCGCCTTGGTTTCCCCTCGAAACGCGCGCTGCCCCGTCAGCATCTCGTACAGCACCGAGCCGAAGGAGAAAATGTCGGAGCGCGTGTCTACCGCTTTACCCTGCGCCTGCTCCGGCGACATGTAGGCAATGGTCCCGAGAATCACACCCTTTTCGGTATGTGCTTCCGCGCCCGCATCCGCGGTTACAGTCGTTGCCGATGGGGCGCCACTCCCTTGCTCGGTGAGCTTGGCCAGCCCAAAGTCGAGAATCTTAACGGTGCCGTCCTCGTTTACCATGATGTTGGCCGGTTTCAGGTCCCTGTGAACGATGCCTGCGGAATGGGCTTTGGCCAGCGCGTCGGCGATCGGCACGGCATAACCAAGCGCCTCATTCACATTCAGTCCTTTGCGACCGACGACGCGATCCAAAGTTCTGCCGGCAACATACTCCATGGCAATGAAATCAATGCCATCCTCGTTGGCAATATCGTAAATGTGAATGATGTTGGGGTGGTTGAGGGCTGAGGCCGCCTTGGCCTCCTGCACAAAGCGCCGCTTCCGGTCCGCATCGGCGACTTTCTCGGGCGGCAGGATCTTCAGGGCAACGAAGCGGTCGAGATGGGTGTCGCGAGCTTTGTAAACTTCTCCCATGCCGCCGGCGCCGAGCTTTTCAACAACTTGATAGTGACCAAGCGTTTTTCCAATCATGGAGAGATCTCCGTCCAGCCAAAGAACCAAGGCGAGGAATGTCAAGCACTTCAAAGAATGCAGCTATTCTAGCGTGATGAAACGAACCAGGATAGCGGAATACGCACCTGTGCATCATCTGCCAGCGATGGCGAAAAACGTCTTCAGAGTTGAGTTCGCTGCCCGAACTGCCGCGCTGAGCACTTTCCGGCGTAATGGTTGCACCAGGATATCTCGCTCCCGCTGCCAGGCAAAGCGCGCCGTGCTATTTGCTGAAACAATCGCTACAGAAATCCTCGCCCCAGTGCTCCTTCAACAATGGATGTATTCAATCCCGCGCGTCGTGCGCGGGCTTGGTACCGGGGAGTTGCGTGACCTGATGCTGCAGCGCTTCCTTGGGAATTGGGCCCGGGAGGAAGCCAGGTCCTTCCCAGGTGACCTGCAGCCCCTGGCCTGATGTGCCCTGGAAATAGATCAACTCGATCGGATGCCATCCTGCTTCCAGGGCGATCTCGCCGCTGACCTCAGTCATGCCGTGTACGCCATCGTTAACAACTACATCCTTGCCGCCGATGCGGAGCCGCGAGCCGTCGTCGGAAGTAACATTAAACACATATACGTCGGTCTTCGGAATTTGGATGAAGCCCGTAAATCGCAAACCAAAATCGATCTTCTCTCCCTGAGCGCATTCCAGGTCAAGCGCTCCGGCCACGCCTTTTCTCACCGGGGTGAGGGCCTCGAAATCCGGCAGCTTGGTCCAATGGCTTTTGTAAAACTCGAAAGCGAGCCCCGGTTCGAGCGCGCCAGGCTTGACGGCATCCATGATGATCTGCGTCTTTCGATAAGACCGGCCGATGGTTACGCTGGCCGTCCCGTCCGGCCAGAAGTTGCGCGCCTTGAGGGTGCTGTCCCTGTCGATCGAAATCGGCGATGTGTATCGAGCCGAGCGCTCGGTCGGTTCCGTGCCATCAAGCGTGTAACGGGTCACGGCGGCCGGGTCTGTTGACTGCAGAGCCACCTGCACCGGGGCCACGAAGCCCGCGCGCGTTCCTTCGAGTGCCGGCGGCAGGAATCCCCGATTGAGCGTGGCGAATGTTTTAGGGTCGAGTTTGGACACCTCACGGTCGTAAGTCATGAGGCCGTTGACTTCGATCTCGCAGTCGGTCGTCTGGGTGTACACGGCCGCGGCGAGGCCTTTCTTGACCAAAGCGTACATGGCCACGATCAGGTCGGTGTATTTCTGGCGATACGATTCGAACTCGTCGAAGGAACGGTAACCCCAGTTCCCTTCCTCCTTCCACAGATGCCCCTTAATGGGAAGGCCGAGACCGCCGAATTCGCCCAGCACGACTGCGCGGTTGTTTTCCAGCGGCTTGCTTGCGGGACCGGGATAGCTGTGGATATCGCTTACGTCACCAAAGCCCTCATCGGTCCAACCGCTGGCATTGTTGACGAGGCGCGTCGGATCATAGCCCTTGATCCACTCGATAACCCGTCGGGTGTCGTGCTGTCCCCACCCCTCGTTGAATGGAACCCACATGACGATGGATGGATAGTTGCGCAAATGATCGATCATGGCTTTGAGTTCGGCATCCCATTGCCGGTCCGCCTCTGCAAGAGCATCCGCTGCCACGCTTCTGCGATTGAAGTTGCTGCTGGGCATGTCCTGCCAGATGAGCAGTCCAAGTTTGTCCGCCCAGTAATAGAGCCGCTCGGGTTCGACTTTGACGTGTTTTCGCAGCATGTTGAACCCCAGCGATTTAATCTGCTCCAGGTCGTAACGAAGCGCGGCGTCGGTCGGCGCGGTATAAAGGCCATCCGGCCACCAGCCCTGGTCGAGCGGTCCGAGTTGAAACAGCGGCTCATTATTCAGGAGCAGGCGGTTGCAGCCCTCGGCATCCCGCCCGATGGCGATTTTGCGCATGCCGAAATAGCTTTCCACAGAGTCGATGGTGTGGGCGTGCGCATCCAGAAGCGATACCTGCAGGCCATAAAGAAATGGCGTGCGCGGCGACCACAAATGGGGCTTAGGAATTTTGAGTGTCACGGGTTGCCCCGGCCGGTTTTCACCGCGGACTATGGTTGCTTTGCCCTCCTTGGCCTCGATGCGCACCCGATGCTCCGCGGCGGTGCCGGCCACCTCTGCCGTCACGGTGATTGTCTGAAGATCGATGTCGGGCACGGTCTGAAACGTGACGATGTGTGCTTGCGGCACCGGTTCGAGCCAGACGGTCTGCCAGATTCCGGTGACGGCGGTATAAAAGATGCCGCCCGGCCGCAAC
>JBEKYG010000053.1:0-12418 GCA_049511215.1 Acidobacteriota bacterium
CTGGAATATGGGATAAATGCCGCATAAAAAAATGCCAAATTACGCAGTGGTATTTCGAGATTATGTTTTATAGACTTGGTCGTTCACGGGCGGTTAGCTCAGCTGGCAGAGCATCGGTTTTACACACCGAGGGTCGCAGGTTCAAGTCCTGCACCGCCCACCATCTATAGGCACCAAAATCGCAGGGTGCGCCCAGGGTGCGGATCCAAGGCAAAAAAAGAGAACCATTATAGGGCCTCTCTCTTTGCATGCTCGGTCTTCGTAGTCAATGACGGCAGCCGGTTCATGGCCTGCCGGTTCGCTCCCGGTACCCAGTGCCCGTAAATGTCCACCGTCACCTTGATGCTCGAGTGTCCCATCTGTTCTTTCACGTAAGCCAGGGGCTCACCGTTCTGAATCAGAAGTGACCCGAAGGTATGGCGGAGGTCATGTAGGCAGATCTTCCGGAGCTTCGCGTCCTGCAGGCACTTTTCGAACTCCCGCCGCTCAACATTGTGCATGTCCAGTGCGGATCGGTTCGTTGAACCAAACACCCATTCCGGGATTTCATTGCTGCCCGTCTGCAGAATGTTCTATCCCGTGCCGGGCGCAGAACTCCTGAGCCCGCGTCGAGAAGCCGGCCGCCACTTCCGTAGCTGCCCCGCCGCGATGGTGGGGCTGCTCATAGACGATCAGATCAGCCTTGGAAGCCTCGCCGGCCAAGTCCTCGAGCCAGCGGTTGAACCTGAGATACCTTATTCCCGGACTCTCGCCGCGCTTTACATCGAAAACCTGGACGCCGCTTCCCGTGTGCCCACTTTCGGCCAGGGCCCAGCCGGTTCGTGTTCCGGGATCCAGCGCCAAAACTCTCATGATTGCCGCCCCGCTCCAATAAAACGCCTCATAGGATCGCCCCAGGTTGAACGATCCCGCCTTGGGCCTGTACCGGATGATCCCCTTCCGGCATTGTCCGCGTGTCAGTCAAACCACCAAAGGATGCAATTCTGTTGATTCTAGTGGACATATCGCAGTAGGCTACAAAATCCGTGGTGAGCGGGGGAGATGGCGAAAGAAGAGCTAATTCCTGAGAAAGTAAACAACATCGAAGATACAGGCTTGGATTTTAACTTCTTGGCCAACCTCACTCTCAAGACCGTTTATTCCGACGCCGATTCCACCACTGAGAAGGTGGCCCGAAAGCTTAAACTGCCGATGTCAGTTGCTCACCACTGTCTGCAACATTTGTATCACGAGAAACTCATCGATATCCGAGGTCAATTAGCTCTGTATAACCACCAATATGTCATGCTGGATCAAGGTTGGGAACGATCCCGTCGACTTCTCGATATTAATGGGTATATCGGTCCGGCGCCTGTGCCCTTGCGTGACTATACTGCTTTCACACAGCGACAGGAACAAATCAAAGAGCCCGTTGAATCCAAGCGTTTTCAAGAGGCCTTTGCGGAGTTGGTTCTCCCTGAACGAACACTTCAGACTCTAGATTTTGTCGTCACCTCGCGGAGAAGCCTCTTTATGATGGGCCCGCCGGGGAATGGCAAGACCTCGATCGCTAGGGCGCTGCATGCGGCCACGAAAGGAGAGGTCTGGATTCCCTATGCGATTGAAGTAGACGGCCAGATCATTAGAGTGTTCGACATTCAGAATCACGAACCAGTCCACTCGGCATTAGAAAATCGATACGATGAGCGTTGGATCAAGATTAAATTGCCTTTTGTGATAGTCGGCGGCGAACTCACGATTGATGAGATGGACCTTATTTACAGCCCTGACTTGAAATATTACGAAGCCCCGTTTCAAATGAAGGCGAATGGCGGAACGCTCATCATAGACGATTTCGGCCGACAGCGAGTAGATCCGAGAAATCTCTTAAATCGATGGATTGTTCCTCTCGAAAGCCGCATGGACTATCTGACACTTCACACGGGGAAAAAAATCCAGGTACCCTTTGTGCCAATGCTGATTTTCTCAACCAATCTGGATCCCAACAAGCTGGTTGATGAAGCTTTCCTGCGCCGCATGGGATACCGATTACAAGTGGATAAGCCATCAGCAGGAGTCTATGCAACCATTTTTCAACGGTATGCGGAATCTCGCGGGCTCGGCTTCGATCAGGGGTGGGTCGACGCTTTGATGGTCTGGTACGAGCGTGAGCAACGACCGTTGAGATGCTGCGAGCCGCGGGACCTCATCGAACGGTGCCTCGACATTTGTCAGTTCCAGAAACGTGCTCCTGTCCTCACGTTGGATCTTTTGGAATTGGCTTGGCTGAGTTATTTTGGCACGGCGGTCAGCTCTTCGGGGCTGTCCTGCTCTTCTAGATAAAACATCCCCCGGCGGTCTACCCTTAGCCCGCCGTAATAAGCGATTGGGATGTGCATCCTTATCTTTTCACGCACGATCAAATCTGGTAGCGACGATGCCGGGCGTCCTCACATGGTTGACGTTGTACCAGGCCGGCGCCAATTGTTGCCGCATCACCGGATCGCGATAAAGACGATCTGTAGTTTCCTCAGCGGGCGGCATCCACCCTCTGAATTCTCAGGGTGTGCCCGGGGTGCGGAGTGCGTCCGATTATGCCGCAAAACGCCCGCACCCTGCGTTTTTAAGTCTTGTAAACTCAACAAATTCAATATATAGTAAGAGTTCACATACCGGGGGCCACAGGTTCAAGTCCTGTACCGCCCACCACTTGAATCGACGAAATTTTTCCCGGCCAGCTACTGCCATGTGAAACGGAGGGCCCTGATGAACAAGTTTCTATCTCTCCTGGAACACTCTTCGGTGATCCTGGCCGATGGAGCCATGGGCACCATGCTGTTTGAAGCGGGCCTGGAATCCGGAGACTCTCCGCAAGCATGGAACATCACCCACCCCGAACGTGTAAGGGCCGTGCACCGCGCCTATCTCGATGCCGGTTCGCAGGTAGCTCTCACCAATACGTTCGGGAGCAATCCGTTCCGCCTGGCGCGACACAACCTGCAGACCAAAACCTCAGAGCTAAACCGTGCCGGCGCCGCTCTTCTACGCGATGAAGTGGATGAGGCGGGAGGCCGTGCCCTCGTGGCCGGCGACATCGGCCCCACCGGTGAACTCCTCGCTCCACTGGGCAAACTGAAGTTTCACGAGGCTGTTGAAGCGTTTGCCGAACAGGCAGGCGCTCTCCTCGACGGAGGCGTCGACCTGATTTGGATCGAGACCATGTCGGCGCTCCAAGAGATTCAGGCCGCCATGGAGGGAATTCGCAAGGTGTCCCCAGATGTCCCTATCGTCGCTACGATGACCTTTGAGAAGCATGGACGCACCATGATGGGAGTGTCTCCGGAGCAAGCGGTGAGAGCACTGACGGACTGGGGCGTCAGCGCACTTGGGGGCAATTGCGGCACCGGGCCAGAGGAGCTTCTACATGTGATCCGGACCATGCACGGGATTGCGGCGGCGATGCCTCTCGTTTTCAAACCAAACGCCGGTGTGCCTGAACTGATTGACGGCAAGACAACCTACAACGCCACTGCGGAATCAATGGCAAAGTCAGCTCTTGCTGCAGTGCCTGCGGGTGCACGCATAATTGGAGCATGTTGTGGCAGCACCCCCGCTCACATACGAGCGATGAGCGAAGAATTGCTCACCGGCACAATGACGGAAAACCCCTGACTGCAGTCAGGAAACCCCCGAAGTGCTAATACAGAGAGGCGGTCTAAGAACGCCACGCGACTCCGAATCAGAGTCGCTTGTCCAGACTAGCCCATGGGGTAGACGATGAGCTTCCTCTTTTCCTCTTTCTCAACGTATTCCGTCAGGAGTGCCAGCGCGACCTGTGTCATCGTCTTGCCCTGCAAAGTGCAAACGATTTTTAGCCTGCGGTGAAGCTCGTCCGGAATGTTCATCACAAAACGTTTCATAGCATATACATATATGCATATGCGACCTCGGTCAAGGGTGCGAGCGCTCGAGTCAGCGGTCCGTTCAACATTTCCCGTTGATTTGGGTTTGCGGCTGGCGCACTTATAGTAAAGCTCCTATTCTATTTTCGTCCGTCTTTATCGTGCGTCAGGGGTGGGTGAATTCTGGCAATGCCACAATCGATCCCAGATTTTTTCACACAACAAAGACCTCACCGGGGCATGCCTCCCGCGGAATATCAGCGCTATCTTGAAATGAAATCTGCCGGAGCGCGAGCAAAAGCTCTTGCGACCCGGGATGAACATGAGCGGTATCTGCCGCTGAATCTGCAGCGAACGAACCGTATCGAGTCGACCTATACGCCCTCGAGCAAGGTGCGAGCGGCTGCGCGGGCTATCCAAAGCCTGCAACTTTGGATGGTGCTGACGGAACCCTGGTGCGGTGATTCTGCACAAAACCTCTCCTACATAACCAAAATAGCGGCTTGTAGCGCCGCCATAGACCTGAGGATCCTCTTGCGTGACCAGAATCAGGACATCATGGAGGCCTATCTGACCAACGGGACACGCAGTATCCCGAAGCTTGTTGCTTTTGATGCGCAAGGGAGAGAATTGTTCCGCTGGGGTCCCAGGCCGCAGCCCGCGGCTGAGTTGTTTAGCCGGCTCAGGGAATCCGGGGGACCGAGCGAAGACGTGAGGCGAAAGCTCCACCTCTGGTACGCGAGGAATCGTGGCCGGGCACTAGAAGAAGAATTCCTCGCTCTTCTCAACCACACAGTTCTCTGAGTCCTCGAAGGGGCAGGGGCTGTTCATGAGGCTCCTGCCGGGGTCCACTATCCGAAGGAAAGCCCCTGACCTCCTTGCCCCTGCTCCAATGATGCCGAGAATCCGTGGATTATCCCATGCTGGTTTAATCTCTGAGACGCCAAGTCCTGTGATTCAGACACTACAAGAAAAAAAGCGGCCACGAATTCCATGGCGCAGCATAGCCGCAACCAAAAGCAAAAACTTAACGCAGAGGCCGCTGAGATCAATGCGGAGGTCGCAGAGATCCGATAGAAAAATATCTTGAAACAGGGATATTCTCTGCGGCCACTGCATTAGCCTCTGTGGTCTCTGCGTTAAGCTTTTGACTTTCGCCTCGCTATTGGTGTTATTCGTGGCTATGTTCTCTCCCACTGTCTGAATCGCAGACGGCAAGTCAGCCTTGCTTGCTTCGCTCCTTAATTGACTGATAGACAAGATAGGCGCCGAAGAGGATTGGAGCAACCGGCCACCAGTGCTGGAGCCAATCGAGAGGAATATTCAGCAAGGTTCTCGAAGCTATCACCAGTCCGGCGACAATCAGCAGCACACCAGCAGCCAGGGACCCGCGCGATTCGGGCATCCTGAATTCCTGGGGCAACTCCGTCACGGCAATTCCAGACAGGGCTTGATTGTAAAAGGATGCGCGTCGCGCTGCGTCCACGAGGTTGTAGAGCCAGTAGAAGACCAAAAAAAACGCGAGGAGCGGCGTCAACGGCCAGTGCACCCGCGGTGGTTCGGCCGCGAGCATCGATATCAGCGAGCCCACAACGATGATGTTGATGAAACCTTGCCAATAATACCCTACGTAAACCTGTCCCAGGCCGGGAACCAGTGACAGAAAGGTCGCGAGCGCCGGCGATTTAAACCGCGGATCCTCCGGATAGGCGGGCTTCCGCTGCCAGAGCATGTCACGCTGTGGATAGGGGCGAGCAGCGGCATCGTTGGGCCGCGCCGGATTGGGTTCTTGATGAGTTTCCTGTGGATTGTCCATGATCATTCTCCAATGGTTGCTATCATCATGTCCTATGATTCTCTGACTTCACCATCTGTAACGCATCCGAGGTGGAAAGGGTTCGGTGCGGATAAAAGAGATCTGTCGATCTTGCATCAACGAAGATCGCGGTGCCTGGCGTCCGGGCTGTTTGCATCGAGCAAGGCCAGCTCCAGCTCTTCCAGGAACGTGGATGCTTCCTGGCGGAGCGCGGAAGTCGTTCGGATCTGGAAATCCGCCACCGTTCCCATCAGACTCCGGCCTTTCAGCTCGAGATCGAGGATCGATTGCCATGCCGCCTCTTGTCGATCCGCAAATGCCGTGGTGGTCTGCTGCAAAATACGATCGCTGCTTTGAATCACCATTTGCTGGATCGACAGCGCCTTTGGAAGCAAGGCGGGGTTGCCCAGGGCCATAAGCACGAAAAGAGCGCCCACATAAGCGGCTTCCCAGGCAAAACGCGGGCGGCGCATCAGGCGGTGCCACCATTCGGAAACATCAATAGGACTGTGGGAGCCCCTGGTGCGTGAACGCGGGCCGACGGTCGCTTCGAGTACATCGGCAGTGAAATGAACGTCAGGGTCAAGGGTTGCCATGCCGGGCAAGGCTTCGCTTAGTTCGTTGAGTGTTTCGGCAAGTTCACCGCAATCCGAACAATGCTTGATGTGGAGTGAAACGATCTCCTGGCCGTCTGCCCCGAGAG
The DNA here is from genome assembly GCA_049511215.1 of Acidobacteriota bacterium. Taxonomy (GTDB): domain Bacteria; phylum Acidobacteriota; class UBA6911; order UBA6911; family UBA6911; genus JAFNAG01. The sequence continues at coordinate 6,401 of JBEKYG010000053.1, forward strand.
TGCCATCGATCCAATCGCACAGGCACTGCTCAGCGTCGCGGCAGGCAGGCCCGCTCGTGCGGGCCAGTATCGAGCGGGCCAGGTCATCGTGCCATTCGGGAGCCAGCATCTCCGAATCGCCTCGCACGATCCTCAGCAGATTGCGGCAGCGGGCACACGAGCGAAGATGTCTCTCGGCCGCTTCCTTCTCCTCAGAGGACAATATTTCGGCCTCGAACTTGTCCAGCCGGTCTTCAAAACTTCCGCAATCCATGGTCTTCATCACTCACCACTGAGCGCCATCACCTTGCGTGCCAGTTCGATCCGGGCCCGGTTGGAACGGGACTTGACGGTTCCCAGGGGCACCTTCAGGAGAGATGCGATCTCGTCCAGTTGCAGGCCCTGGATTTCCTTCAACAAGATGATTTCGCGGTTCAAATCGGTGAGTTCCTTAAGAGCACGATAGATCAGGCGCTTCCTGGAGTTGGCCGCCCACTGCTGCTCGGGGGTGTTGCCGGGATCCTGAAGATTGGGGACCTCTTCGAGGGCTACATCCTTGCCCTGCGACCTGGATTTCCTTCTGCGCAGATGGTCAATGCAAGCGTTGCGGGCAATCCTGATGATCCAGGGGAGGAACATCCCTGCGTCCTCACAGGCTTGGAGGTTTTGATAAATGCGGACAAAGACCTCCTGAGCCAGATCGCGCGCATCCTCCGTGTTCCCGACGTAGTGATAGGCGATCCCGTAGATGCGCGACTGGAAGTGACGCACCAGCGCCTCCCAGGCGAGAGCGTCGCCTGCCTTGCAGCGTGTCAAGATCACCGAGAGATTCATCTTGGGCCCATGCCAGTATACGCCAGTAACGCCGCCCTCCAGGCTCACTCTGCCGAATTCACACTTACTAGAACGCAGAACACCCGAGAGAGGTTCGGTGTCGCCATGATAATCCGAGCCAAATTCAAAGAAACGAGCCACCTTTTCCGGGGTTTGCCTTCCAGCACAACCAAATAGGCCTCATTCACCACTGTTCCCGGCGTGGTCCATGAGGTAGAATTACACATCATGCCCGCATTATCCGAAGTACTTCAACAACATACGCGTGAGGGCGAGCTGTACGAAAAGCTCGAAGGGGATCGCGTGCGTTGCTACGCTTGCGGCCATTGCTGTCCTATTCCGGATGGAGGCCTCGGGGTCTGTAAAGTACGCTTCAATCGTGGCGGTCGGCTCATGGTTCCTTTTGGATATGTATCGGGAGCTCAGGCTGATCCGGTAGAGAAGAAGCCCTTCTTTCACGTCCTGCCCGGCGCGATCGCCTTTAGCTTCGGCATGCTTGGTTGCGATCTCCACTGCAGCTATTGCCAGAACTGGGTAACCTCGCAGGCTCTGCGCGACCCCCAAGCTGTGTCGGCGGCGTTCCGAACCACGCCGGAGGAACTGGTGCGGAGTGCGGCGGCGCAGGGCGCCAAGATCATGGTCAGCACATACAACGAGCCGCTGATCACCAGCGAGTGGGCGGTTGCAATATTCAAGCAGGCCAAGGCGGCTGGGCTTTTGACGGGATTTGTCTCCAACGGAAATGCCACCCCGCAGGTCCTGGAATATCTCCGACCCTGGGTTGACCTCTACAAGGTCGATCTGAAGAGCTTTGACGACCGCCGATACCGCAAGCTGGGCGGGCGGCTTCAGCCAATCCTCGACACCATTCGCAGCCTCTACCAGAATGGGTTTTGGGTGGAGATTGTGACGCTGCTGGTTCCTGGATTCAACGATTCCGAGGATGAGCTTACCCGGCTGACCCAATTCATCGCCGGAGTGTCTCCCAACATACCGTGGCATGTGACCGCTTACCACCGGGACTACAAGATGACCGACAGTCGTGACACGAGCGCCTCGGACCTTCTTTGGGCTGCGGACATGGGAAAGCGAGCCGGATTACGCTACGTTTATGCAGGAAATCTTCCTGGAAGATTGAAAAGCCTTGAAAATACGTATTGTCCCGACTGCGGAACACTGCTGGTCGAACGCCAGGGATACCGGATCTCTCAATGTTTGTTGGGAAACGCCAATACCTGCCCGTCCTGTTCCCGAAGCATTCCAGGCAAATGGGCTGTTTCAGCAACCGCTTAGTAACTATCTGCAATTCAGACACTGCCAACAAAAAGCAGCCACGAATAACATGGAGCAGCATAGCCGCAACCAAAAGCAAAAGCTTAACGCAGAGGCCGCAGAGATCAATGCGGAGACCGCGGATATCGGATGGAAAAACATCTTGAAACAAGAATATTCTCTGCGGCCTTTGCATCAGCCTCTGTGTTCCCTGCGTTAAGCTTTTGGCTTTCGTGTTCTAACTGAAATTGGGGACAATCTCCCCAATTTCCGAGAGCTTGCCGGAATTTCCGGCTTCGTAGCCTGGACGAGAGGGGAGAATCGTGAAAAATGAAATTTCCCAGACCCGGTCCGCTTTTTCAAACGATGTGCTATTATTTCCGGCGGGTCTGCCTGTCCTTGGGGCGCCTGGCTGGAGTGGCCCGAAACATAGCCTCAGGGACGCGTGGATCGAAACCCTAATAAGGAGCGTTTCAAATCCCGTGAAAACATATCTCAGATTGGCGGCGGTGATTGCTGTAATGCTTTTGGTTGGCAATGTCCTGGCTCAGACTAAAGGTCAAACAACCGGTCAAACAACCGGTCAGACCCAGACAAATCAGAAACCTACGCCGCCGCCGGCTCAAGCCGCCAAACCTCCCGCCAAGGCGGTCGAGCCGGATGAGCCGATTCCTCCTGCGGCCCCCAACGCGCTTTTCCCAGCGGTGGTCGCTCGCGTCAACGGCAGGCCCGTGTTGGGAAGGGATCTCGAGCAACGCGTCCGCGCCGAGCTGGCCACGATTGGCAGTCCCGCATGGAAGGACCTGCGCGATGACTACCGGACTGAAGTTACCAGCAGGCAGCTGTCGCAGCTTGTGGGGGACGAACTCCTTTACCAGAAAGCGATCGCAACCGGCGTTGCCGCCACGGCGGCCGAGATCCAGGCGGAGTTTGACAAGGTCGCCAAAACGTATCCGAACGACGCCGCGCTCAACACCGAGTTGGCGAACCGTGGGATGGATCGCCAGGCGCTGTCGCGGGAACTCGGCAGGAATCTCGTGGTGCAGAAATATATCGAGGAGAACATTACTAAGAAGCTGGCGGTCACGCCGGCCGAGATCTCGGACTACTACAGCGGTCACCCCGATGAATTCAAGCATCCGGATATGATTCGAACCAGCCACATTTTGATCGCCTTGCCCGAAAACGCCACTGAAGACCAGGACAAGGCGGCCAGGCAGCGCGCCACGGCGCTCATGGAACGCGCGAAGAAAGCGGAGGATTTCGCAAAGCTTGCCAAAGAGAACTCCATGGACCCTTCTGCTTCCCAAGGCGGAGACATCGGCCTGACCCAAAAAGGCGAGCTTGCCCCCGAATACGAAGATGCGGCGGCCAAGCTAAAGGTGGGTGAAATCAGCGGCGTGGTGAAGACGTCGTATGGCTACCATATCATTAAGCTGACCGACAGGAAGACGGCAGGTACTGCCACGCTGGACGAGGTCCGGACTCAGCTCACCGCCTTCCTTAAGAACCAGAAGGAAGATGCCGAGGTGGCGAAGGTGGTCAAGATTCTGCAAGGCTCGGCAAAAATCGAGATCTTACTTCCCGGAGGATCTCCATCCGCTGCGTGAGCCCCGCGGGAGGTTCCTAGGAGCCCCCCTAATTCTCGGACGGGTTCCAAGCCCCCGAGGATAGGTCTGCCCCGAACTCCCCACCTGTCTTTGCAGGCGCGGCTCCCAAGCGCAGACCAAGAAGCACACGGCGCGGCATCCCCGCAACGCAACATCCGGCCAGGGCCCCAGGAAGCTGTGAAAAATTCGATCTTCACGACTTACCACGAAGCCTCGAGAACTGAAAGACTCAAAAGAGGTTCCAAAACATAGGAGTTCTTCGAGGCTTAGAGTCTTCGAGTCTTTGTGTTGGTTCGATGTGGTTTCTGGAAATTCTTGGCCGTGAACAGAATTCCGATTTAAAGCATCTAACCGATCACACATTGATGATAGTATGGTGCCATTCTAACCAGTTTCCGCTGAGGGTTTCTCATGAATGTGCGGCATCACTCCTCCAGAAATTTCCTGCAGGCCTTTTCCTTGCTGTTGTTGCTGTGTCTGACTGGATCATCTCATGATTCTCAGGCTCAGGCACCCGCCCCGGGTCAGCAGCCTAACGCCGGGGGGACAATCCGCATTGGAGTCGGACTGGTTCAAACCGACGTAACGGTCTTTGACCGCCAAGGCCGTTTCGTAGATGATCTGAAGCCGGATCAGTTTGTACTGACGGTGGATACCAAGCCGCAACCCATCGACTTTTTTGAGCTCGTGTCCGAGGGAAGCCCCAGGGAGGAAACGGCGCCGACTAAAGCCCCGCCCTCAGTCCCTGCAGCACGCCGCGCGCCCGCCGGAAGTGCCGACTCGGGGCGCACGCTTCTGTTTTTCCTCGATGACTGGCACCTGTCGGCCGATAGCATCTTCCGATCCCGCGCTGCAATCCTGAACTTGATCGACAATAACATGGGTCCCAATGACCGGGGTGCCGTCTTTTCCGCATCGAGGCAAGTTGGGTTTCTGCAACAGCTCAGTGACAACAAGTCTGTCCTGCGCCTGGCACTGGCACGATTGACATTCATGAGTGGATCCGTGCGGGATCTTGGCCGGCCGGCGATGAACGAAGCCCAGGCAGTCGCCATTGAAGAGGGCGACTCGGATATCATGGGTGCCTTCGTGGATGCAACCGTCACCGCGGATGGGCTTCCAAACAACTCGCAGGGCAGGGGTGAGGCCGCCGAGATCGTCCGCGGCAGAGCTGCTGCTCTCGCACATGTATCCGCGGAGATCACGGCAAGATCGCTCACCTCGCTCAGCAATATCGTACAGTCTTGCGCGGCTCTGCCGGGCCGAAAACTGCTTTTCTTTTTATCCGATGGTTTCGTTCTGCAACCTCAAAAAGCGGACATCACTTACGCGCTTAGGCTTGTAACCGAGGCCGCGGCGCGCGCGGCGATCGTTATCTATACCCTGGATGCACGTGGCCTCGTAGTCGGCTTGCCGAGCGCATCGGATCCGCAGACATTTGCCACTCCCCTGCCACCGCGTCCGGACCCATCGGCAGCTGCCGCGGCGTCAGGCGGTACTCCCACCGAAACTGCTGAACCGGCAGGACGTCTGGAGCGCGGCTCCAGCGATGTGCTCGCAACGCAGGACGGGCTCAACGCACTCGCGTCCGATACCGGCGGAAGGTTTTTGAAAAACACCAACGCGCTGGACACAGCCATGGTCCAAAGCATGGAGGATGCATCCCGTTACTACCTCTTGGGCTGGCACGTTGATCCGGATAAGCTGCAGCTGGGCAAATACAGCTCGGTTCGTATCACCATCAAGGATCGGCCCGACCTGAAAGTCCACATGCGACAGGGTTCCATGGATCTCTCCAAGCTCATCCCCAAGGGGCAGAGCCGGAGTGGCAGGGCGACGCCGTCAACGACAGGTTCAGGTAATGAGCTTGCCAGAGCAGTTCAATATCCCTGGCCCATCGAGGGCCTGCCCACCTTCCTCTACGCCGGATATGTTTACCATCCGGACAAGGGATACGTCCTCGATATCTCGCTTCAGGTCGATATCGAGGGCGTCGAATCAGGCGCGGCCGGCGCGAAAGAAAATGCTCCGATCGAAGTGATGGGAGTTGTGGCTAACAGGGACGGCGCCACGGTCGACAGTTTCAAGCAAAGCCTCTCCCCGCCGGCAGATCCGTCAAATCAAGCGGCGATCGGGAAGAAAGATCTTGTTTACAACCGGTTGATAACGCTTGAACCAGGAATTTATCAAGTGCGCGTCGCGGCGCGGGATCCGAAGAGTGGTCGCGTCGGCAGCGCGCACCAGTGGGTTGATGTGCCTCGGAACGATGCCCTTTTATCTCCATCCAGGAAGATTCAATTGGGCAGCATCTTCTTGAAAGGGG